>JAIRJR010000280.1 GCA_031260575.1 Tannerella sp. | reverse complement strand
AGGTCAATTTTGGGATGACATCAAACGTTGGAAAGCCGGTCCCGAATTTTATCCGTGTAACGTGATCGGAGGGTTGGGCGAGTTGATAGAAGTGAAATTTCCCAATGGTTACAACCTCAGTCGTGATAACTTGATACCCATAGCCGATGGACAAATAGCAATGAATCCAAACTTAATACAGAATCCGGGATACTAATTTGGATATAAATAAAAAAGGGGCTATGAAAGCCCCTTTTTTATTTTATAACCCAAAAAACCATGTATCGATGTAAAAAAAATACGAACTCATTTTCAAATTGAAACATTTTATTTACTTTTGTAGCATAATTAAAAAACTGACTGAAACAATTATAAATAATAGTATAGACGATGAAGACTAATAGAAGAACATTTTTAAAGTCATTAGGCGGGGTAGCGCTCTTTTCGATTGTGCCGCGCCATGTATTGGGACAGGGATTGATTGCGCCAAGCGATCAATTGACGAAAGGCATAATCGGTACCGGAGGCATGGGACGCGGTCATGTCAGGTATGCAGGAACACGCCTTGTTGCGGTTTGTGATGTGGACAAAAAACACCTTGAACTTGGGCAAGCGCTGGTGACGGACAAGATTGCCGCTTATCACGATTTTCGGGATTTGATTTTGGATCCCAATGTGGATATCGTGCATATTGCAACTCCCCCCCACTGGCATGGTATTATGACTGTCGAAGCCGCAAAGGCAGGCAAGGATATCTGGTGCGAAAAACCGATGACCCGCACAATCGGCGAAGGGAAACGCGTGATGGAAGCCGTGAAGCAATACGGACGTATGTTCCGCTTAAACACATGGTTTCGTTTTATGGATTCATTCTATGGGATGAATACGACGGTCAAACCGATCAAGAAATTGGTACAAAGCGGGTTGCTGGGATGGCCGCTTAAAGTGGTCATCAGCAAACATACCGGTTTCAACTGGAAATTTTTCTGGGTTGGCAAAGAATACCTGGAACCTGAACGCATTCCTGCCGAATTGGATTATGACTTATGGTTAGGACCGGCTCCCAAAAAACCCTATAACCTCCATCGCACCCATCAAACCTTTCGGGGTTATTGGGATTATGATGGCGGAGGATTAGGCGATATGGGTCAGCATTATATCGACCCGGTTCAGTATTTCCTCGGAAAAGACCATACCAGCCCGGTCAAAGTGGAAATAGATGCGCCTCAGCAACATCCCGATGCGGTAGGCACTTGGAATACGGTTACGTATACGTACGACGACGGCTGCCAGATCATTCTGTGGGGCGAAGACTACGGCGACCCGGATACACCTTATATTTCAGGGCCTAAAGGGAATGTATATCAAAATTTCAGGTGCGACATCCCCGATTGGGAAAAGAAATTAGCCGATTTTCCGGATCCGGAAATACAGGTGACGGATTTTATCGAATGTGTGAAAACACGTCAGCCGTTTGCCTTAAATGAAAGGAATGGTTTCCGATCGGCAACCATTGTGAATATGGGCGCTGTTGCGCTACGTCTGAACAGGACACTCCACTTTGATCCCGTGAAGCTTGAGTTTATCAACGACGAGGCGGCAAACAGGTATATCGACCAGCCGATGCGCGCTCCATGGATAATATAAAAAGCCCCTCTAAATCTCCCCGAAGGGGAGACTTGGAGAAAAGTATAGTAGGAATTTTGACTAATAAATAAGAATATGAAACAAACATTAACATCAATAATCAAGTCTAAAAACTTGAAAAGCCTCCCCTTGGGGGAGGTTGGAGGGGCTTCAAGGTTTATATCAACCGGTATCGCTTTATTGTTCTGTGGAAGCATACTAATGGCCCAAATGCCGGCAAACCGTTCGACACAGACCATGATTGCCGATGCTTTGGCACAAATGCCGGCTCAAAATACCGAAGATTATCAAAAATACATCAAAGACCTTTGTTCGACAGGTGAAGATGGCGTCCTGACGCTTGTCAAAATGTTGAACCCTCCCGGCAAAGGAAGTAATGCACATGTTGACTACGCATTGAGCGGAATGAGCCACTATGCAACCGGCGAAGGCCAATCAGCCCTTCGTTCGACCATGGAAAGCGCTTTGGTCAAATCGCTCGATCAGACCAACGATTCCGAAACGAAAGCATTTATTATCCGTCAACTTCAGATTGTAGGACAAGATGCATGCATAGATGCATTAGCCCGCTACCTGAATCAGGAAGAATTATGCAGTCCTGCCGCTTTGGCTTTGGCTTCGATCGGAACTGAAAAAGCGGGACAGGCTTTACAAGTTTCCCTGCTCCGCAGAATGGGAACACCCGCAACGCAACAAAATGTGATACAGGCTATTGGAGATGCACAGTTGCCGGTAAATGAAGAATTGCTCCAAGGAATGTCAGGCACAGGCGACGACAATTTCCGGAAAGCAGTATTATATGCACTAAGCCGTATGGGCACAAAAGCATCATTGCCGGTTTTGGCAACCGCCGCTGAAAAAGCCGGTTTTACGATGGAAAAGACCGGAGCAAACGATGCCTATATCCGTCTGATCGGACGAGTGATCGCACAAAGCCGGGGTAACAATTTGCCTGACCTGAAAGTGGCAGAAAAAGCTGCCTCCGACCTGCTCAAAAAATCGACAAAAGCCGGACAGACGGGAACACGGATTGCCGCACAGCAATTGCTGATGGCGGCACAGGGATTTAAAGTGATGGATAACATCCTGTTGATCGGAGATATCCTCATTCCTTATCAGGAAAATAAAGGAATGAAAACCTTAACAGACGCCTTGAAAGATACCAACAAAGAATTTCGGAATGCCGCTTTGAACGCCGCTTCGAATAATGCAGACAAAGCCATGTATATCCATTTGATTAAATCACTACCCAAAGCAAAACCTGAAGTAAAGGTAGATATCCTGAACTGGCTTGGCCGCGAAGCGGAATGTCCCGACAAAAAGGCGCTCCTCAGCAGTTTGGAAACAGGTATCGAAACAACTGCCGTGCAACTGGTCATCAAGCAGGCAAATAGCGCTGATTTCAACGTCAAACAGGCGGCAACGATGGCTTTAGTCAAAATCGGAAATACAGAGGCCATCGCTCAGATAGCTCCTTTTCTGACAAGCGATGATACGCAAGTCGTCGCTTTGGCAAAAGACGCCTTATCCACATTCAAAGGAGATGTTTCTCCTGCGATAGCTAAGGCGATTCCGGCGGCTTCGGATAAAGGGAAAGTGGCTGCAACCGAATTATTGGCTTTGCGCAAAGCGACCGGATTTATGAATAACGTTATGGAATTGACCAAATCAAGTACAGCCGACGTAAAAACAGCCGCTTACAAAGCGCTTAAAGATGTAGTCGGCGAAAAAGACCTTACGATGCTGTGCGGCATGTTGGAAACAGCCGGGAAACCGGAAATTGCACCGCTGCAACAAGCCGTCATATCAGCGCTTTCGTTGCAAACAGCTGCCCAGCAGGTCGAAACCATTTCACGCCGGATGATTCAAGCAGGCGACAGCAAAAAATATCTGTACTATATTCCTTTGGCATCGACCGGCGAAAGCAAAGCTTTGGAAACCATCGTCGACGGGCTACAAAAAGGACAGGGCGATGCAAAAGATGCTGCATTCGAAGCGTTATTGACCTGGAGAGATTTTAGGGCTGCCGATGAACTTTATAAGGTTTGCCGCGACCCGTCGGCCTCCGCCTATTTCGACCGTGCATTATCATCATACATCAGAATGGTGTCGAATCCTTCGTTGACCGGCGAAAACCGGTTGATATTCTTACGAAAAGCCATGGAAGTGGCTAAGACCGATGCACAGAAGAATCAGATCTTGAATCAGATCGGACGTACAAACACTTATTTGGCCATGTTGTATGCAGGAGAGTTTATTGACAACAATGCCTTAAAAGAAAATGCCGCAACGGCTGTGATGAATATTGCACTGAACAATCCCGGATATACAGGCGAAAATGTAATCGCTTTGTTGAACAAGGCAGCACCCGCATTAAGTAATCCGGATGCCGATTATCAACGCCAGTCTATCCGCAAACATATCGACGAGATGCCGAAAGAAAAGGGATTTGTATCCCTATTCAACGGAAAAGACTTAGCCGGATGGAAGGGCTTGGTTGCCGATCCTTATAAACGCGCCCAAATGAAACCGGCAGATCTGGCAAAAGCACAAACCGCCGCCGATGCGATTATGCGTCGCGACTGGTCTGTCGAAAATGGCATGCTGGTATTCGACGGGCCGGCTTACGATAATATTTGTACGGAAAAATTTTACTGTGATTTTGAGATGTATATCGATTGGATGCTGGCCGAAGACAAAGCGCCCGATTCCGGAGTTTACCTTCGTGGCACACCCCAGGTGCAAATGTGGAGTGTGACCCCCGCACGCGCTGCCGAAGGGATTGGATCCGGTGGATTATTTAACAACAGGGATAATCCGAGTAAGCCGTTGGTGGTGGCTGATAATAAATTAACAGAATGGAATACGTTTTATATCAAAATGGTAGGCGACCGTGTGACTGTCATGTTGAACGGAGTCATGGTTGTAGATAATGTGATTCTCGAAAATTTCTGGGATCGAAGCAAACCGGTTCCTGCAATCGAACAAATCGAACTTCAGGCACATGGCAACAAAACCTATTTCCGGAATATCTATGTGAAGGAATTAGCGACTCCCGAACCGTTTAAACTGTCGGCTGAAGAACAAAAGGAAGGCTACAAGATTTTATTCGACGGGACCAACATGTTTGAGTGGCAGGGCAATCTGGTTGACTATTCGATCGACGAAGGCAGCATCATCCTGTCTCCCGGCAAAGGTTCGGGCGGAAATCTGTATACGAAAAAAGAATACGCAAACTTTGTTTTCCGCTTCGAATTTCAATTGTCGCCTGCGGCAAACAATGGGCTTGGAATCCGCGCTCCCTTGAAAGGGGATGCCGCTTATGGAGCCATGGAACTTCAAATCCTTGATAACGAACATCCTGTATACGCAAATTTGGAACAATATCAATACCATGGTTCGGTATATGGGATTATTCCGGCTAAACGCGGTTTCCTGAAGCCGGTAGGCGAATGGAATTACCAGGAAGTAATCGCAAACGGCGACCAAATCAAAATCACCTTAAACGGCGAAGTCATTCTGGATGGAAACATCCGGGATGCCGTAAAAAACGGCACACCCGACAAGCGCGAACACCCCGGCTTATTCAATCCGAAGGGGCATATTGCGTTCTTAGGTCATGGTTCTGTAGTGAAATTCCGCAATATCAGGATAAAAGAATTAAAATAATATTTATGGCATTTTTATAATTATTTAATAACGGAAGGATATGAAAAAAATAGGATTTTTAGTCATGGCACTTTGTTTGACGCTGGCTTTTGGCACATCGTGTAAATCGAAACAAAGCGCATACAAAGCAGCGTATGAGCAAGCAAAAGCGAGGGAAATGGCAGAACCAGCTGATAACAATGTGATTGCCCCTGTAAATAAACCGATAGCAACCTCCGAGACCAGACAGGAACGCATCACTCCGGTTGCCGGAGAAGATGGTTCGGTAATCAGGCTTTATAGTGTCGTGATTGGTAGTTTCAGGAACAAAACGAATGCTTTTTCCTTAAAAGAGCGTATGCAAAATGAAGGATATATGCCTGTTTTGGCAGAGAACGATCAAGGCATGCTACGCGTCATTCTGACCAGCTACGATAACCGAGCAGATGCAGAAAGAAGTCGTGATGCGATTCGTTCAAAATACTATCCCAACTATCAGGATGCATGGATATTGCAGCGTAGCTACTAAAATCGAAGGTAAAAATATTTATTTAGAAAATCAGAATCGATTATGAAATCAACAACACGCCGCCAATTCCTTACCTCAGCTGTAACCGGAGGAATGGCTTTGACCGGTTTGCCGGTAATATCATCGTGCACAGCAGGAAGCAATTCGTCGTTTTCAAGTGAAGAACTCGAAGCGCGCTTCGAAAAATTAGACAAAGTGCTCAAGCAACCCGTTTTCAAAAAAAATCTCTTCCCTTCGCCTGTCACGATCGAATCGCTTGAACTTTTAAAATACAACAACAACTACTTGTGCCGCGTCCGTTCCACCGATGGAGCGGAAGGTATCTCTGTGGCTCACCCCGACATATCCTTTTTTTATCCCATCTTTTTAAGAAAACTTCGCTCATTCTTTATCGGACAGGATGCGAGAGAATTAGACCTTATCCTGGAAATGGTGATACGCTACAACCTGAACTTTCGATTAGATGGCATGTGTCTTGGCCTCCCCTTAGCGACCATCGAATTTGCGATCCTCGATATGATGGGTAAAATCGCCGATAAACCCGTCGCTTTGTTGATTGGCGACAATCTCAATACCGATGTGGGACTTTATATGGCGACCGAATTTCGAGAATTGCCTTTGGAAGAACACTTTGCGAAGATCAAAGAAGAAGTGGCGCGATACGATGTGAACGCCTTGAAAATCAAGGTGGGATTTATGTGGGGCGGTAACAGAGACATACATTACAAGGGAATACCCGGTAAATCCGAAAAACTGATTCCGATGGTACGCGAACATTATGGCGGCAACATGGCGCTGTATGCCGACGCCAATGGTTATTACGATGTAGCTGATACCATCCGAATCGGACGGATATTGGAAGAAAACAAATACCGGTATTTTGAAGAGCCTGTCATGTTCAATTATTTTGAAGATATTAAGAAAGTCTCCGATGTACTTACAATCCCGATAGCCAACGGCGAACAGGATCAAGGCTTCTACAATTTCAGATGGTTGTTGGCAAACGACGGTATTGATATTGTTCAGCCCGATACTTATTATTTTGGAGGATTTGTTCGTTCAATGCGTGTCGCACTCATGGCGCATGCTTTTGGCAAAACTTGCGTCCCACACATGTCGGGCGGCGGATTGGGATTTTTGTACAATGCCATATTTGTTTCGTCGTTGCCCAATGCCGATCCGCACCACGAATTTAAAAGGTTCGATACGCGTGTAGTTTACGAATGTCCGACAGCACCCCCGAAAGTTGAAAACGGCATCATGAAAGCCCCCACCGGACCGGGTATGGGTGTGATGATCGACCCGGAATTTATCGCCAAACATGAGGCGATGTAAAAGTGACATACAAAGGATTCATTCATTAATTAAAAAATAAAAATATGGTATTGAGCAACATATCTATCGGACTGTTTATTGATGGCGGGTACTTTGAGAAGGTATATAATGAGGCAAAAAAACAAGGATATGTCTTGCAAATCGGTAAACTAATCAGGTTTTGCAAAAGATATTTATCCAACTATTTCGACCTAAAAGAAGACGATTGCAAATTAATTGTCCGCCATTACTTTCGCGGGCGCTTCCGGGCGGACGAAGCGATTGCCAATAATCGACTGGAGAAAGAACGGCGTTTCGAAGACTCATTGATTGAACATGATGTGGTATTTCACTACAAACATCTGCAAAACTTTCGAGACGAACAACGTGGAGAGATCGAACGCGAAAAAGGCATCGATGTATGGTTTGCTTTGGAAGCGTACGAGATAGCCGTCGCCCGTAATTTGGATATCGTCATCATTTTCACCGGCGACGGCGACCACGAGATGTTATTAAACAAGATGAAGTTGCTCAAAAAGAAAGCCGTCTTACTGACCTGGCATCTCGATTCTTATACAGGTGTCTCCAGACAATTGAAAGAAGAAGCCTCGCTGCATATCGAACTTAAAAAAATTCTAAACGAGAGCGACGAGTACCTTCAGTTTTTCGAGCGATCCAATTAAGTTGTTGTTTTCACCCTCGCCGGGTTCATCGAATCCGCTCAATCGCATAAATCGCAACTTTTTGGATTAAATATTGCGAAGAATCTTTTTGTTGTTGAATCTTACGGGCTACATCCATGCCTTTTGTTACTTTTCCAAAGGCTGTAAACCCTTGTCCATCGGGATTCCGTTTCCCTTGGTAATCCAATTCGGGTTGGTCGCCAATGCAGATTGAAAACTCCGTACTTGCTGTGCCCGGTTCGCGACGAGCCATCGAAAGTGTGCCGTCGGTATGTTTGATGCCGGTCATTTCGGTGGTTTCATGGACAATAGGCGGGATTCTATTGCCGCTTCGATAAAGGCCGCCTTGTACGACTTCGATTTTTATATCATTATTGGGCTGGTTATCCATCCGCACCACACGGTAAAAACAAGCCCCGGTGTTGTAGGTTCCTGCCTCAACATGTTGAATGAAATTAATCCCTGCAATGGGTACATCTGTCACAAAGATCTCCGCTTCGATATCCCCAAATTCGGTTTTAATTAACACGAGCGGATTATTGCCGGCTTCACTTGCAATAATCGGTAAAGCCAAAAACAGTACAAATAAAGTAACACTTTTCATACGTTTCATACCTGTATCGAATATTGCATGACTTTGTTTTTCATGTGACTCCGGAGGGATTCAAACCCCCAACCTTCTGATCCGTAGTCAGATGCTCTATTCAGTTGAGCTACGGAGCCGTTTGATGACCCAATTTGAGGCTGCAAAGATACAACTTTGTTTGATTTCTTCCAAATAAAATTTTCAAAAAAAAACTAATCCATAAAGCCTGAGTTAAAAATAAGATAACCAATGTTTAATCCGAAATTAACATTGTTTTTCGGATGACTGTACCCATTGGCAAAAATCCCAACCGACACAAAAGGCAGATTCAACACCAATGAAATCTCACCCATATATCGAAATGTCTCAAATGCTTTTCCATAATAGGCTCGGTTGAGAAAGGGGCTTTCTTCAGTTAAATCTTTTTTAATGGGTTGGATTGGGAAAAAACCGTAAAATTCGGTACGTAAATGGACAATATTGCTCAAATTGAAAATCGGGATTAATCCGCTTGCTACATATTGATTGGCGCGAAAGAACTCATTAAAAGCGATTTTGCTGTGCGGCGTAGGGGTAAATACCGGCGCCTGCAAGATGGATGCGGTGTAGTTACTCAACAGTTTTTGAGTTGAAAAGACAGATTCAACCATTTTGCCCAACCTGAATGTTCTGCCGATCTGGGTAAAATGTACCCATTTGCCTTTCAAGTGAAACCAATTTAGTTTATCGACTTCTGCATTCCGTTTGTTGTAAGGCATATACGATTCTGTACCCAAAAGATATTTTGCAGCAAAAAGCAAATGCGTGCCGCCTGTTGCATATTGTCTCGCATTCAATGAATTGCGTTCGATACGCACCGCAGTCTGAAAGATGTTGTACCGGCTCCGGTCATACTCCATACCGGAAAAAGAAACCGCATTTGCCTGAAAATAATCATCCCTCAACCGTCCGTAAGCAACGCCGATTTCCATTTTTGAGCGCGTCCGGAAAGGTAAACCCACCTTCAGCCGGGCAAATGCTTCCCTTTGTTTGATGAAGGCAGGCATCATATCTTCATAAAATAAAGATTGAGTTTCCGAATATTTCCGGTAGGAATAAACGGTTTGAATATTCAAATAAGCCGGAATATGGGATTGTAGATAGAGTCGTCCGTTGAGCGCTACTCCACTATATGAATTGCCCATTTGAAAGTTGGCGTGTAACTCGCTTGCCATTTCACTCAACCCCTTATAACCCAGTCCCAGAAACAACTGATTGGCTTGGTGGGATGAAATATTACCTCCGATGCTTACATTGATTTCTTCCTCAACCTTGACATCCATATAAAGGTCGAAAGTTCTGTTCCGCCGGTTATAAACAGCCTGTGGAATGATTTCTTTAATCTTGGAGTCGGACAACATCTTGAAATAAGCCCGCTTAAAATCTTCCATCGAAAATTCGTCATTTATATCACGATGAAGTTGATATTCAATATATTTACGCTGTGCATCCGTCACGCCCGAAATAAATATATTCTTAAACTTCAACTGAGGCAGGTTTTCTTTGTAAAGCTTTCGCCTTTCGTTAAGTTCATCGAGCGATACTTCCCTTACAACCCGTTTCTTGATCTCATCTATCATGGATAAAGTCTGCTGATACCCAATGTCCATCAATTCTTTCGCTCGATCAAAATCGAGCAGCGACACATCCGGAAAATCAAACTGAATCATCAAACCATCTTCTTCGTCTACATGATAATCCGTGTGTTGCATTACCATTTTTTCGAGTTGGATCATCGGATTTTCGGATGGTTTTTTTTCATTTCCGGCTACGGCCGAACCAAAGATGAAATCCGGACGAAAGTCTTCTTTCATCACATCCACCGGAAAATTATTATAAATACCGCCATCGAACAACGGAACGCCATCTTTCCATATCGGTTTGAAAAAGAACGGAAACGTCATGGACGAACGGATTGCCTCACCCAAATCTCCATTCCTCCATTTTATCACCTTTTTATTGTAAATATCTGCACTCATGCATCGAAAGGGGACAAATAAATTATCGAAATTCCATCCCGATATAGCCGTTGCCGGTGCAAATAATCCCATAAATGCTTGATTCATCTGGACGGGATTAATCAGGCTGTTCGGTAACAAGCTTGTTATGTTCGTTTTAATCTGTGTGGTATCTCTAAAATTGAGTGAAAAACGCAGAAATTCGGGGGTATCGTCGGATTTCTTGAAATAGTAGATATAGGCATCTTCTACCGTTCCGCTTTGCCAGTACTTGAATTCGTCCGAGAGCATCAGTTCCAACATCTCTGTGGGTGAAAACCCCACAGCGTATAAACCGCCGACAATCGCTCCGATTGATGTCCCGGCTATGTAATCGATCGGTATATTATTCTCTTCCAATGCCTTAATAACGCCCAAATGAGCAGCTCCTTTTGCGCCGCCTCCACTTAAAACCAAACCAACCTTTTGTGCCGAAACTTTCGGCATCAAACAGCACATACAGACTACGTAAAATAGGATCAGGCGATTCATTGTAAATTTGTAAGTCATTTGCAAAAGTAAATGAAATTATGGTCATTTTTGATGAAATCAATATAAATTATTACTTTTGCGGTTTATTATTTAGATTATGAGATATAATACAACCGAAAAACGTTTGGTTTTACCTGAATATGGGCGAACCATTCAGCGCATGGTGGATCATTGTCTGACGCTTGAGGATCGGCAAGAACGGAATCAATGCGCCAATGCGATTATTGGAACGATGAGGAACTTTTTTCCACATCTGCTTGATGTCAATGGCTTTAAATATATTTTATGGGATCACATGGCCATCATGGCTGATTTCAAATTAGATATAGATTACCCTTACGATCTTGTTAAGGCAGACCATTTATACCAACCCCCTCCCCGTTTGGAATATAACAATTCCAAGATTGCATACCGGCATTATGGGAAAATTGTTGAGCAAACGATTCAAAAAGCCACTGAAATGGAAGAAGGCCCGGAAAGAGATGCCTTGGTGAAAATGATAGCCAATTCCATGAAACGTTTATATATGACGTGGAATAAGGATTCGGTGGATGACCGTAAAATTTTCAAAGATTTGGAAGAGTTATCGAACGGAAAGATTGTACTCGAGGATAATTCGTATAAACTTGCAGATATCAAGGACATACAACCAACACGCAGTCAAAGCAACTACAAGAAACCGTTTACTCGAAAAAAACGATAAATTCGTTGGTGATTGGAGAAAATGATACGAAAAGAAGAAACAAGACGGATAGGATATTTTACCAAACCACATGGAATAAAGGGAGAATTGTCGTTGGTGACTGACTATGATTTGTTTGATGACGAAAATGATCCTTTTGTGATTTGTGAGATGGACGGTATCCCGGTGCCATTTTTTGTTGAATCGTTTCGATCTAAAAGTAATACTGTCATTCTCTTGAAATTAGAAGATGTGGATGGCGAAACAGAAGCCAAAAAACTGATCAACCGCGAGGTATATTATCCTGAAAACCGGTTGAAAACAATTCCTAAAGACGAGATGACCCTGAAAAGTTTGACCGGTTATATGTTGGAAGGGAAAAACGAAGGCGAATTGGGGAGAATCAACTATGTTGATGAGACAACGATCAATACACTCTTCGAATTAAACTTTCAAAACAAGGCGTTACTGGTGCCTGTAGCCGAGGATTTGATTGATTCGATAGACCATGCGAGGCAGAGGATCATTGTCAACTTACCGGAAGGGTTGCTGGATGTGTAAGTGCGTAAGCGAGAAAGAATATAAGGATTTAAATATGGGGTATTTATGAGTAGTAAATGGGGAAAGACAAAAGTTCAGATCAAGAAGAAAACTTTTTGGAAGCGGATCAGATTTAAATATAAACTTTCATTTTATAATGAGTCGACACTCGAAGAGGTTTGGTCGTTCCGTTTATCACAGTTATCCGCTTTTATCACTTTTCTGGTCATTGCTTTTTTTCTGATTACCATCACATCATTAGCGATCATCAAAACCCCTATTCGGAATTATCTGCCGGGCTACTTAGACGTAGAAGTACGAAATACGATAATAATGAACTCGTTGAGAGCCGATTCGCTCGAAATGCAATTAAACCGTCAATCCCGCTATTTAGCCAATATTTCAGCGATATTATCCGGAAACATGACGGTCGACACCATTCAACAATTCGATTCAACTGCATTTATCACAGCTAATTACGATATTCCCCGCACTGAAAATGAAGAGAGATTTGTCGCAACATTCGAAGAGGAAGAGAAATATAACTTAACAGCTTCGAACCTGAATGCCAATGCCATTGCAGCAGAAGGTATCTTCTTCTATAAACCGGTTAATGGTGTGATTTCATCGCATTATGATGTGGAAAAGCGCCATTTGGGGGTGGATTTGGTTGCAGGAAAAAAAGAAAGTGTATTGGCTACATTAGAAGGTATTGTGATATATACCGGTTATGATCAGGACTATGGTAATGTGATCACCTTGCAACACAAAAATGGATTTGTTTCCATATACAAGCATAATGAAGTATTGTTGAAGGGCATAGGCGATCCGGTCGTGGCCGGCGAAGCCATTGCTTTAGTAGGTAATACAGGCGAGCTTTCCACCGGTCCCCATTTACATTTTGAATTATGGAATAAAGGCATTTCCATTAATCCCGAAGAATATATTGCATTTTGAGTATAAATATCGGCATAATCAGGGGTAGAGGAAGGAGCGTTGAATAAGAGTTTGGAAAAATGAGAAATTTAGCTATTCTGGGTTCGACCGGTTCGATCGGGAGACAAGCGCTTGAAGTTGTTAGCGAACATGCTGATTTATTCGATATATATGCTTTGACTGCAAATAACCGGGTCGATCTGCTGATAGAGCAGGCTCACCACTACATGCCTGAAGTCGTGGTGATTGCCAACGAACAAAAATATCCGGAGGTAAAAGAAGCTTTGGAAGACTTGCCGATCAAAGTATGGGCAGGCGCTGAAGCCATCGCCCAAGTGGTACAGATGGAGCCTGTCGATATGGTTTTGACTGCCATGGTTGGATATGCAGGTTTGAAACCTACCATTTCGGCTATCAAAGCCGGCAAGGCGGTTGCGTTGGCCAACAAAGAAACGTTAGTCGTTGCCGGTGAACTGATTACTTCACTATCTCGGGAATACAACGTCCCGATTCTGCCCATCGATTCCGAACCCTCCGCTATCTTTCAATGTCTATCGGGAGCGTGGCAAAATCCGGTTGAGAAAATCATCTTAACTGCGTCGGGAGGACCCTTCCGGGCAATGAAAAGGGAAGATCTGGCTACCGTCACCAAAGAACAGGCTTTGAAACATCCGAATTGGGAGATGGGCGCTAAGGTGACCATTGATTCGGCTTCGATGATGAACAAAGGTTTTGAAATGATAGAGGCGAAATGGTTATTTAACCTTGCACCCGAACAGATTCAAGTACTTGTTCACCCACAATCCATTATCCATTCAATGGTACAATTTGAAGACGGGGCTATCATTGCGCAAATGGGCCTACCCGATATGAAATTGCCCATCGCTTATGCACTTTCATATCCTAAACGGCTGGCTAATAAATCGGAACGGTTGGATTTCAATCGGTATGCTTCGCTGACTTTTGAGCAGCCCGATACACAGCGTTTTCGAAACCTGACTTTTGCCTTTGAAGCGGTGCATAAAGGCGGAAATATGCCTTGTGTCCTGAATGCAGCAAATGAGGTAGCTGTAGCAGCATTTTTACACGATGAAATCAGCTTTTTGCAGATGAGCGATCTGATCGAACGCACGATGGCAAAGGCGACATTTATCGCCAACCCAACGTATAATGACTATGTAGAGACCGATCGCGAAGCAAGGGAAATCTCTGCAAAATTGATTCGAGATTGAAATGATATATAATAAAAACATCAAAAACAAGTTACTAATTAGATAATTATTTTTTCAAAATTATATGGAAACATTTTTAATAAAGGCCTCACAACTCCTTTTGAGTTTGTCAATATTGGTATTGGTGCATGAATTCGGACATTTCCTGTTTGCCCGCATTTACAAAACCCGCGTTGAAAAATTTTACCTGTTTTTCAATCCCTGGTTTACCATTTTTAAGTTTAAACCTAAAAATAGTGATACCGAATACGGTTTAGGCTGGTTACCTTTAGGCGGATATTGCAAAATTGCAGGAATGATTGATGAATCAATGGATAAGGAGCAAATGCAACAGCCTCCGCAACCTTACGAATTTCGCTCGAAATCAGCAGGAAAACGGCTGATGATTATGATTGGCGGCGTATTATTCAATTTCCTTTTGGCTTTATTCATCTATTCGATGGTACTTTTTACCTGGGGCGACTCGTACGTTCCGCTCAAGGACATAAAAATGGGTATGGAATATAGTGATACCTTCAAAAATATAGGTTTCGAAGATGGAGATATCCTTTTACGGACTGATGAAGTAGCGCTTGAGCGTTTTCAGGCAGATGCTTTTCGATCCGTAGTAAAATCCAAATATGTCACTGTTTTACGTAAAGGCAAAGAAACAACCATTGCGATACCGGAAGATATGATGCAACGTGTAATGCGTGACAATAAAGGATTTGCGAATATACGCTATCCGTTTGTAATCAAAGAACTAAGCTCGGAAGTAACGAATGCTGCGTCAGCAGGACTTCAACCCGGCGACAGTATCGTATGCATCAACGGAGTAACTACACCGACTTATTACGATTTATCCAAACTTCTACGGGAAGAAGCCGGAAAGGAAGTTGTGCTCGGTTTTTACCGCAATGGCATGGAGATGGCTTTACCGGTTCAAGTGGATGCGACAGGTCGAATTGGCATACATGCAAAAGATTTGAGCGAACTATATACTTCCATCAAATTATCGTATGGCTTTTTTCAATCGTTTCCGGCAG
This sequence comes from Tannerella sp., assembly GCA_031260575.1. Classification (GTDB taxonomy): domain Bacteria; phylum Bacteroidota; class Bacteroidia; order Bacteroidales; family Tannerellaceae; genus Tannerella. The sequence continues at coordinate 1,911 of JAIRJR010000280.1, read as the reverse complement.
GTTATAATTTAGGTATCAATACATTGAAAGGATACGTCAATGACATGAAGTATGTATTTACGAAAGAAGGCGCTTCAAACCTGGGAGGTTTTGGAGCAATTGGCAACCTGTTTCCGCCGGTATGGGATTGGTATACTTTTTGGATGATGACCGCTTTTCTTTCCATTATTCTGGCATTTATGAATATTCTGCCCATTCCGGCCTTGGATGGCGGTCATGTCTTGTTTTTGATCTATGAAGTGATCACACGCCGCCGACCCAGCGATAAATTTATGGAATACGCCCAAATTGCGGGTATGATTCTGGTGTTCGGTTTGGTGCTGTATGCCAATGGCAATGATATTTTCCGGTTTTTCTTTAAATAAGCGGTTGGTGATTAACGGTTAGTGGTTAGGAGTTAATTTGTTCCGTTAGGAACTTAATATGGGTAGAAATAATGTTCCAACCCAATTTAGCGTGCCGTCAGGTATGCAATTTAATACCGGACATATTGCGTACCTGACGGCACGCCGGGTTGCTGATGAATCAATTTTTCTACCAATATCTAATCCTTAACAGGATTAATTCCTAATACATAATTTTTATCGGTTTATTGAAACAACTTGGGTACAAATTCGGTTAAATATATCCGCCAGTTTTTCCAGATATGCCCTTCGCCGGTTTCGACCCAGACATGCCGGTAATTGCTATCTGTTAATTGTTTGACAAAATCGCGGTTTGCCTGGATCAGAAAATCAGCGTCGCCGCAGGCTATCCAATACAGTTTCGGCGGAGTGGCGAATTGCGTTTTCAATTTCCGGTCGAAATTTTCGTAGATTTTCGAGTTTACGTCCTGTATGGGCATGATGGCAGCCGAAAACAATCCGACATAATCGAATTTATCCGGATATTCCTTTGAAATGTGCAACGAATGGAAACCGCCCATCGACAGTCCTGCAATAGCCCTGCCGGCTTTGGTCTCCAATGTACGGTAATTGGTTTCGATGAATTTCATTACATCGGGAAAGGCTTCTTCAAATGCTCCATCCATACGCGTATCGCCCATAAAAGAGGGTTTATACATCCCTCTTTCCGATTCGCCGGGCGCTGATTTCTGACCGGCGTTGCCGTTGGTCATGACCACAATCATGGGTTTGGCTTTGCCCTGTGCAATGAGGTTGTCGAGTATTTGCGACGACCGTCCGAGCGCGATCCACGCTTCTTCGTCGCCGCCCGCTCCATGCAGGAGGTAGAAAACAGGATATCGCTCCGTACTTGTTTCATAGCCGGGAGGCGTATAAATGGTGATACGGCGTTTCATGTTCAACCCGGGGTTATCGTACCAGCGCCGCGCTACCGTTCCATGAGGCACATCGTTCACCTTATACAAATCGGCGCGCCCTCCACCAATGATGAATACGCTGGTAACTGAACCTACGTCGCGAATCATATACACATTGTTAGGGTCGGTAACGGTTGCGCCATCAATGATAAACGAATAACTGTATAATTCGGGCGCCAAAGCTCCGGGTGTGGTAAATTCCCAAACGCCCTGTGCATTCTTGGTTAACTCTGTTCTTCCCGGAACGTCAAATTCACCCATCTGGGTTTGCATTTTTTGTGTGGGCAGAAAATCACCGGTAATTTCCACTTTTACGGCTTGTGGCGCTTGCAGGCGGAAAATCACTTTATTGTCAGGAAGAATTTCGGGCGACTTGATGTCTTGTCCGCCCCACAAGGCTTGTTGCGCCGATACTGTTGTACAAACTAACATGGCTGCGATTAAAATTGATATCGTTCTCATTTTGATTGTTTTTTTATTTCACAAACGCTGCTTTCTGCAAATAATCTGCACAATCTTTAATGCCTTCAAACTGGGTACGTTTGTCGGGCATTCCTTCCAGTTCGACAAAGAAATCCTGAATGCCATTC
>JAIRJR010000340.1 GCA_031260575.1 Tannerella sp. | reverse complement strand
AAAGCCCCTTTTTTCAAAAAATCACGTCTTGATCTCATCATTCATATATTATTAAATTACCTTCCACTGATTACCCATACAATTCGTTATACCTCCCGACTATCGCTGATCAATGGGGTCAATTACGATACAAAATTACGATTTCTTGTTGGAAAAGAAAAATATTCATTAAAAAAATCAAACGAATCAATTTACCTCGTATATTTGTATGTTGATAGTATCAAAACTGCTATGTTACGCATACTTTTTTTTCTGTATTTCTGGCTAATAGCTGCTCCTGTGTTTATTATTGCCACGATTTTGACGGCATTAACCGTTATAGCCGGTTGTATGTTGGGAGGTGAAAAGTTTTTTTCATTTTATCCGGGTATGCTCTGGTCAAAACTTACCTGTTACTTGGCATTGAGTCCGGTCGAGGTTCGAGGAAGAGATCATATAAAGAAAAACCAATCGTATGTTTTTGTATCGAATCATCAGGGCGCATTTGATATATTTCTGATTTACGGTTTTTTGGGAGTACCTGTCAAATGGATGATGAAAGTTGGTTTGGGTCGCATTCCGCTCGTAGGGGCTGCATGTCGAGCGGCAGGATTTATCTTTGTAGATCATTCTACGCCTGCAACAGCAAAACGCAGTATTGCCGAGACCAAACGCAAGTTGGCGAACGGAGCTTCTTTAGTAGCTTTTCCGGAAGGTTCACGGTCGCCAAACGGAAAAATAAGGCGTTTTCACAAAGGAGCCTTTCAAATAGCATTGGATCAGCGCCTTCCGATTGTTCCGATAACGCTGAACGGCCCTTATAATGTCATGCCGGCAGGTACATTAAATTTATATCCCCATCGGATGGTTATGGTGATTCATCCACCCATTTTTGTGGATGAAATAACCTATTCCGGGATGAAAGACCTGCAACAGATAGCCAATGATGTGAAGGAATTGATTACTTCGGCCTTGTGGGAGGAGTTTAAATAAGGGATCTCAACATGATTATCGTTTGACCGGTATCCTGTTTTTTTTGGTAACCGACAAACCGAAGCCCCAGTGATTGCCCGGCAAAGATCCTTGGTCGGCGGCAATGGATGTGGTAAAGGTCCAACCTTTATGGGAATAGAAGAAGTCGGTTTGTAATGAGTTGGCGGTAAGTATACGGATGGAAGGAGCTTGGGGAGTTCCGTAACTGTCCATGGTTGATAACCGTAGACGCCAGAACCATTTATGGTTGATTGCACCTTCTGCTCCCAGATACCAGGCTTGTAAACGATTATGCCTAAACCCCAATTTGCCCCCCTGATTGTATTCGGGCGAAAGGAAGAACGGAGAACCTAAACTGCGATTGAAGTAAGAAAAGCCCGTGGTGTATTCACCATTGTTATAGTAATTGTCACCCCCTCCACCGTAACCCGGATATTTGGTGTGATCAAATTGGATGAAATGAAAAGGACCGCTTTGATTCATGGAATAGAGATGTTCAATAACTAACTTTTTAAGCCAGGGATATTTGGAAGATTCTAATTGGATTCCTTTCAAACCGTCTAAAGCATTTACAAATTCCATACCCGAAGCATCACTGATTAAGTGTTGATAGTAAACCCGTACGCCCCAATCTTTCTTTTCATAACTCAGACTGAAATCGTATGTTCCATAATGAGCGCCAAGCACATTGATCTGGTCAGCAAGTGAGGCCGTACTGCCGCCGGATTGTCCGAATACCACAGAAAAAAAATCCTTTAACGTGTGTGGTTGCATCCCGGATAAACGGGGGTTCGTGGATTGGCCGCCCCATTGCGCAACATGGCGAATACCGGCAATGAAGGAGAAAGGATAATGATTTTTCGCGTCTTTCACCCTTAGATATAATGACTTATGATGCCACAACGGGTTTTGAATGTAGAATTGCTTTTCGTTTTTGAATGATTCCAGATAATCCGTATCAAACGAGCGACCTGCCGCAAAATTTCCTTTACCTTGTACCCACCTGCCTATCCATGGCAAAACAATAAAACCGGGTGAATAGAGGTTGATCTCCGGAATAGGGCGGGCATTGTTTGCTAAACCCATATCGCCGCTGCTTAAAAAAGGGTCGGTGACGGTTTGCAGTTCTTGTCCGTATTCGCGGCTTCCGATGCTTAAACGGATTCCTTTATATGCAAGTTCCGTGAAAAATTGTTGTATGTAAATATTTTTGTAACGCGGAGTTACGGCAATTATGTCCGCTTTCGTATTCCAACTCCACTCACCATTAAAGACGTGATGGTATTCAATATCCATTCGCAGATATCCGTTATTTGCATCTAAAGGGATGATGCCGTTTTGATTACTGACCATCCAAAAAGGTGTCAGGTTTTTCGTTGACATTGTTCCGGCCCCCGTCACACCATAACGGATATGGTTGATTTCGTCTTGTGCATTACATAGATGAAAACAGATGGAAAGCAGGATACAAGATAGGAATCGTTGTCTCATTCGTTTGTTTCAGATGTTACAACATAACGTAAAAAAATAATATAAATTGTTTCGGGGTCAAAGTGTTGTGACGACAATATGATGCCTGCAGGGACTACTCGGTTTATACTCATTCATTTTTTACCCTTTGTTGCATTGTCATTCAAAAGAAAAGCATTACCTTTGCGCCGCAAAATAAATAAAGAAAGAAAAATATGAACGATTACGAAGCCGTTTTCATTTTAACTCCCGTTTTATCTGATGTACAGATGAAGGAAGCGGTAGAAAAGTTTAAGAACTTTCTCGTCACCGAGAAAGCAGAAATTGTGAACGAAGAAAATTGGGGTTTGCGCAAGTTGGCCTACCCGATTGAGAAAATGACGACTGGTTTTTACCAGTTAATTGAATTTAAGGCAAATCCTCAAACCATTGCTGTATTGGAAACTCAATTTCGCCGCGATGAGCGCGTAATTCGTTACCTGACGTTCCGTCAGGACAAATATGCAGCCGAATATGCAGTGAAGAGAAGAAATTTAAGGGCATCTAAAGAAGCAGGAAAGGAGAATTAAATCATGGCAACAAACTACACAAATCAATCCGAAATCAGGTATTTAACCCCAATGTCGGTGGACATTAAGAAGAAAAAATACTGTCGTTTTAAAAAGAGTGGAATCAAATACATTGATTACAAAGACCCTGAATTTTTAAAGAAGTTCCTGAATGAGCAAGGAAAGATTCTTCCGCGCAGGATAACCGGCACTTCTTTGAAGTTTCAACGCCGTATCGCGCAAGCAGTGAAGAGAGCGCGTCATCTGGCGTTGCTTCCTTATGTTACCGATTTGATGAAATAACTAAAAGAGAGGAGACAGAAATATGCGAGTTATTTTAATAGATGACGTAGCCAATTTAGGTTATAAAGATGAAGTGGTAACGGTAAAAGACGGATATGGGCGAAACTTTTTGATTCCCCAAAAGAAAGCGGTAATCGCATCCGAATCGGCATTGAAGGTTTTGGCTGAGAATATCAAACAGCGTGCTCATAAGTTGGAAAAAATCAAAAAAGATGCACGCTCGGTAGCCGAAAAATTGGAAGATATTTCATTGGTGATCGCTGCGAAGACGAGTTCGACCGGGACAATTTTCGGCTCGGTATCCAATATCCAGGTTGCCGAAGAATTGGCAAAATTAGGGATTGAAGTCGAACGCAAACAAATACTTATCCAAGAACCGATCAAAGAAATCGGGAATTATACCGTAACAGTCAAACTTCATAAAGAAGTTTCGATTGAAATACCTGTCGAGGTTATTTCCGAAACAAATTAATTTTTACTTCCCGTAATAAAAGGCCTTGAAAGAGGCCTTTTTAATTTATTTATTATCTTTGTGCCGGTGATACCCTAATAATAATGTATGAGAAAAATTGTCCGGTTGACAAGTGTTTTCGTCTTTTTGCTGCTATTAACACCTGCAAAAGCTGCGGATCCTGCCTTTATCGTTGTCATCGACCCCGGTCATGGTGGTAGAGACCCGGGTGCGAGAGGGTCGTCAGTGAATGAAAAGGCAATCAATCTGGCCGTTGCACTGAAACTCGGAGAGTTGATTACTGCAAACCATAAAGATGTAAAAGTCATCTATACACGTCAAACCGATGTTTTTGTCAATTTAATGGAACGGGCTGACATTGCGAACCGGAATAAAGCCGACTTATTTATTTCAATTCATACGAACAGCGTCAAAAATAGAAGCACTGTGAAAGGCGCCGAAACCTTTACCTTGGGATTGGCCGATTCGGAAGAGAGCATAGAAGTAGCGAAAAGAGAAAATGCAGTGATATTAGAGGAAGAAAACTACCTTAAACGGTATGGCGGGTTTGACCCCAATTCAACGGAATCCTATATTATGTTTGATTTAATGCAAAATCAATTTATGGAGCAAAGTGTGGTTTTTGCTTCCGAAATTCAAAAAACATTTGCTTCTGCCAAACGGACCAATCGAGGCGTGAAACAGACCGGTTTTTTGGTTCTCATGGCAACCGGCATGCCGAGTGTTTTAATTGAACTTGGCTTTATTTCCAATAAAGAAGAGCAACAATATATGAGTTCGGCTGCCGGACAAAATCAATATGCAAGGTCAATCTATTCGGCATTTAATAAGTACAAAGAAAAATACGGCTTAAAACAAGGAGTGGCCGAATCAAGCACAATTACCACACCTGCACGCCAACCCACATCTCAAACAACAACAAACAACCGTCCGACAGGACAGATCATTTATAAAGTCCAGATTCTATCGTCCGACAGACTGCTCCCTGCCAATTCACCTTTATTAAAAGGATATAAAGCAGAGTGGTATCAGGAAGGTAAAATGTATAAATATACGATTGGAGCGTCTGAGGATTTTAAAACCATCCAAAATTTGCAAAAACAAGTGACAAAGGATTTTAAAGATGCTTTTGTGATTCGAATGCGAGATGGAAAACGATTGATTTGATTTTTAAAAAAAATACAGATGAAAGCGAAATTTAGTAAAGAAATGATTATTGGTATTGTTACCATCATTGGCCTCACCTTTTTATATATAGGTGTCAATTATCTTAAAGGGATTAACCTGTTCCGGCCTATTAATCATTATTATGTGACATGTGCCAATGTAAGCGAAGTGACCATTTCAACGCCGGTTTTTGTGGGCGGGTTCAAAGTGGGTTTAGTCCGGAATATCGTTTATGATTATCAATCCAATAAACAAATCACCATTGAAATCAACCTTGAAAAAGGCATGAGAATTAATAAAGGGAGCTATGTCACCATTGAAAGAACGTTTTTAAGCGGGGCGCAATTACATATTCATTTAAATACTTATGTGAATGAACATTTAAGCCCCGGATCCACCATCGAAGGAAGAATGATGGGCGATCTGATGGGGACTCTGCAGTCGCAAGTGCTGCCCCAGTTTGTGGATTTAATGCCTAAAATTGATTCGATACTCTACGGATTGAATCAGTTGGTCAATAATCCGGCTTTGACAGTTGCACTAAACAATTTGGACCGGACTACAGCCAACTTAGCGACTACCTCACGTACATTGAATCAATTGATGGAAACCTTGGAAGATGATGTCCCTGTCATTGCTTCCAACCTCAAGGAGACGACAAATAATTTTGTCGGCATTAGCAATGACTTAAAGCAATTGAATTTATCACAGAGCGTGCAAACGCTGAATGAAACGCTTGTCCAACTTCAGCAGACCGTAACCCAATTGAACTCGAAAGATAATTCATTGGGATTGTTGATGAATGATACATTATTGTACGATAATCTGACCCGTGCGGTCAATAGTGCATCGGATTTACTCATCGACCTGAAGACAAATCCCAAGAGATATCTTCACTTTTCCGTTTTTTAATTTCCCGGATAAATTCAATATTTAGACTGATTCTATTTTGAAAAATAACAGAAGATTTTTGGGGGAAGATAGTAAGCGGTTGATTCTACGTTTTTTTGAAAGTAAAAAAAAAAAATGAATATTATTTTCCATCAAAACACCCAAAATGCAATCATTGAATTGTTGGGCAAATTGCATCGTTTTGAAATATCAAGATGATAATATTCAGGCATAAAGAAGCAAACCACTTGTTTTAAACGAAATAACAAATTGTTAAAATCGGCCGTTTTTTCTTCTAAATTATAATTCCGACCTTTACAGTCGAATTTTAAATATACACAATTTGTAGTAAGATTTTCCAAAGATATGCAAATAGATTATAAAGTATTATGGGAGAGATGTTTGACGGCAATCAAAGACGTTGTTCCCGAATCCGCTTTCAAAACATGGTTTCTTCCCATCATTCCGATAGCTTGTGAAGAAAAAAAAGTAACCATCCAGGTTCCAACCCAGTTCTTTTACGAATATTTAGAAGAAAAGTATGCCGGTATTCTTCAAATGACGCTTCACCGTGTTTTCGGCAAAGGAATGGTTTTAAATTATCGGATTTCCGGAGGACAGGCTATCACTGAACCGAAAGTGTTACCTCCCGCAGATGAGACGAAATCTCCGGTTTCGATTCCATTTCCGCTCCACGAACCTAAAACGTTCGATTCACATTTGAATGCGAGATATGTATTTGGCAATTTCGTGGAAGGGGTCAGCAATAAATTAGCCCGAACTGCCGCCGAAGCAATAGCCAAAGATCCGGGCAAGACTTCATTCAATCCTTTATTTATATATGGTTCTTCCGGCATCGGAAAAACCCACTTGTGTCATGCGATCGGACTGCAGACCCGCGACCTTCATCCCGAAAAACGTGTTTTGTATATTTCTTCCCATATTTTCCAGGTTCAATTTATTGACGCTGTCCGAAAAAATACGACCAACGACTTCCTGAATTTCTACCAGAGTTTAGACGTACTAATCTTGGATGATATTCAAGAGTTGATCGGAAAAAGCAAAACCCAAAATGCCTTTTTCCATATATTTAACCACTTACACCATCTCGGCAAACAGTTGATACTGACATCGGATAAACCCCCTATTGATTTAAACGGTATGGAAGAACGGTTGATTACCCGTTTGAAATGGGGATTGACAGCCGAAATCGCCAAACCCGATAAAGAGCTGCGAATCAAAATCTTGCAGAATAAGATTGAGAACGAAGGGATCGAACTGCGAAAAGAAGTGTTTGACTATATCATTCAACGTGTGACGGATAATATTCGTGATTTGGAAGGTGTTTTAATCTCTCTTCTGGCTAATTCGTTGATTAATAGCAAAGAAATCGATTTGGCTTTAGCCCGGCAAGTGGTAAGTCAGGTTGTTCGCATCGAAAACAGGCAATTATCCGTAGAAATAATCTTAGACACCGTTTGTAAAAATTTTAATTTGGAAAAATCATTGATCCATACAAAATCCCGCAAACAGGAAATCGTACAAGCCAGGCAGATTACCATGTATTTAGCTAAAAAACTCACCGATTATTCCTTTGCCCATATCGGAAAAATCGTTGGGGGAAAAGATCATGCAACGGTTGTTCATGCCTGTAAAACGGTGAAAGATCAAATTGAAATTAATAAAACCTTCCGCGCTACCGTCGATTTTATCGAAAATGCAATCAAACCATAGGGTCACAGCAACCGAAATGCGATCTTTTGTCATTGCCATATTCAGATTATAATATTTTTGTTTATAGTAAAGAAATTTATTAAATTAACCATTTCAACAGGTTGTCTTTTAGTGGGATAACCTGTTTTTGGTTTATGCGATCTTTTGAATGTTTCTCAGAAACTTTCTTTTTTTTTGATAAACATTCTTTTTCTTCTGATCAATGATGGCATTTTCTTTCTGATGTTGTCTTATCACTATTTGGAAATTTTTTGAAAAATAATATTTTCTATGTCATTGTGTTTCTGTGTAATATGCATTTTGTTTGGAAAACTTTTCTTTCAAAATATTTTTTTTTTAAAAAATATTTTGAAAGAAAGCAGGGACTTCATATCTTTGTAGTCGAATTTTTAAAAAGATTTTTTTTACTCGTGAGCGCCAAGAAATATACATTTGATGAAGCCTATAAAGCATCGCTCGATTATTTTACCGGGGATGAACTGGCTGCAAAAGTTTGGGTCAATAAATATGCACTTAAAGATGCATTTGGTAATATATATGAAAAGTCTCCCGAAGATATGCATCGCCGTTTGGCTCGGGAGATTGTACGTATTGAACGCAAATATCCGAATCCGTTGTCTGAAAAAGAATTGTTTGATTTATTTGACCATTTTCGATATATCGTTCCACAGGGAAGCCCGATGACTGGAATTGGCAATGAATTTCAGATCGCTTCGTTGTCTAACTGTTTCGTTATCGGGATTGATGGACCGGCTGATTCGTATGGGGCGGTCATTCGCATCGATGAAGAGCAGGTACAACTAATGAAAAGACGTGGGGGCGTCGGACACGACTTGTCCCATATCCGCCCAAAGGGGTCGCACGTTAAAAACTCGGCTTTAACCTCCACAGGTTTAATGACATTTATGGAACGCTATTCAAATTCTACTCGCGAGGTGGCGCAAGATGGGCGGCGGGGTGCATTGATGTTGAGCGTTTCCATTAAACATCCTGATTCAGAGTCGTTCGTCGATGCCAAGATGATGGAAGGAAAAGTGACAGGAGCCAATGTGTCTGTGAAAATTGACGATGACTTTATGAATTCAGTCGTGAATAAAGCGCCCTATCAACAGCAATACCCTGTCGATTCGCCTAAACCTACTGTCGTAAAGCGGATAGATGCTGCTGCCTTGTGGAAAAAAATTATTCATAATGCCTGGAAATCGGCAGAGCCGGGCGTACTCTTTTGGGATACGATCATTCGGGAATCCGTGCCCGATTCCTATGCGGATTTGGGTTTTGAAACCGTGTCAACCAATCCTTGCGGCGAGATACCGCTTTGTCCTTACGACAGTTGCCGTTTGCTTGCCATCAACCTGTATTCGTATGTAAAGAACCCTTTCACCCCAAAAGCCTATTTCGACTATGACTTGTTCAAGAAACATGTGGCTTTAGCTCAGCGGATTATGGATGATATCATTGATTTGGAATCGGAAAAAATAGAAAAAATTCTGGCAAAAATCAATTCGGATCCGGAGTTAGAGGAAGTCAAACAAACAGAGAGGCGTCTTTGGGAAAAAATACAGAAGAAAACGTTGCAGGGAAGGCGTACGGGCGTAGGAATTACAGCAGAGGGGGATATGCTGGCTGCATTAAACCTTCGTTATGGTACGGAAGAAGCAACCGATTTGGCTGAACAAATTCAGAAAGCATTGGCTTTGGCAGCTTATCAATCGTCGGTAAATATGGCTAAAGATCGCGGCGCTTTTGAGATATACAATGCAGATAGAGAGAAGAATAACCCATTCATTAACCGCCTGAGAGGCGAAGATGAAGCATTGTATCAAGAGATGGTGTTACATGGCCGCCGGAATATCGCTTGTTTAACGATTGCACCCACAGGAACCACAAGCTTAATGACACAAACTACTTCGGGCATCGAACCGGTATTTTTACCCGTGTATAAACGCCGCCGCAAGGTGAATCCGAATGATATTTCTGCACGTGTCGACTATGTCGATGAAACGGGCGACGCTTTTGAAGAGTTTATGGTGTTTCACCATAAATTTGTGACTTGGATGTTGGCAAATGGTTATTCTGTAACCAAAACCTATACGTCGGATGAAATCGACGAATTGGTCAAAAAATCACCCTACTACAAAGCTACTTCCAATGATGTCGACTGGATTCAAAAAGTAAGGATGCAAGGCCGGATCCAGAAATGGGTCGACCATTCGATTAGCGTTACCATTAATCTTCCGGCCGATACAACGGAAGAACTGGTGGGAAGATTATATGTAGAAGCATGGAAGTCAGGATGTAAAGGCTGTACCGTATATAGAGAAGGTTCACGATCGGGCGTACTTGTTGCGGCAGGAAAAAAGAAAACCGAAAAAGAATATATGGAAGCACCGGTAATCGTTGACATCCGTCCCCGTGAATTGGAAGCGGAGGTCGTCAAATTCCAAAATAATAAAGAAAAATGGATTGCTTTTGTTGGATTACTGAACGGCCGACCTTATGAAATATTTACCGGTTTAGCCGACGACGACGAAGGGCTTATGTTGCCCAAAAATGTATCGAAAGGCACAATTATCAAAAACAAGGATGGCGATGGGAAAAAACGTTATGATTTTCAGTTTAAAAACAAACGTGGTTTCAAAATGACCATGGAAGGTTTGGACGGAAAGTTCGACCCCGAATATTGGAATTATGCCAAACTGATCTCGGGCGTGCTTCGTTACGGAATGCCTATTGAGCAGGTAATCAAATTGGTTCAAGGAATGGAATTGGACTCCGAATCAATCAACACATGGAAAAACGGCGTCGAGAGGGCGTTGAAAAAATACCTGCCGAACGGCACTGAAGCCAAAGGTCAGAAATGCTGGGAATGTGGTCAGGAAACGCTGATTTATCAGGAAGGATGTCTGCTTTGCACCTATTGCGGCGCTTCCAAATGCGGATGATTCAGAAATAAAAAAATCTTGTCATTCCATTTATTCAATCAGATTTTTTTATAGAAAAACGTCTATACAGTTCTTCTTTTGAATAATTTGTGATTTCATCCGGATCATGTCGTGCTCTTCTGTGATGCGATTTGGAGCTTGATAACCGGGCAGAATCCCTTGTGTGGGTCAGATGGAAAATACAGCCTGGGCTGCGATAGATTTTAAAATCAAAACACTGCCACCTGTAATGCCTTTCGCCGTCTTCCAAGCCCCATCCATAAAATGCTTCATTCTCCATTCCGGAAAGACGGTAATTGTCTGTTTTAACCAAGATAGCGCCACCCACAGCCCCGATAACGTCCTCAACGTTATACATCAGTCGCATTTTGCCGCGGTTAGCTTTCAAATATACTAGATCGCGATGAACGACATAATGATTACGCAAAATTTCAGATGTGTCATAAAAATAAATAGACAAGCCCATCTTCCCATGAAATAAACTCACAGGATATTTTTCAAAATCGGATGATAATAGTTTATTAATTAATTGATTTTTCATTAACCACTAATCATTTAACATGTATCTTTTCTATTTGCCTAATAATTTTTCCATCCATCGTTAAGCCCTCGATAACAACGGAATACGTTGTGGTAAAATCGGAAGTATAGAATTCAAATATGGCATTCTCTTCGTCTTCTGAAATAACAACATCCGGTTTCCAAAAGATGGTAGTCCGGTAATCGGGTATAGCGGAGTTTTTTGCTTCTAAAGTTTCGTATTTGGGCGCATAAAATTCGACCGGTTTCTGATAGCCTAATGGGGTATAAGCGGTATAGTTATTTGTTTCTCTTTCAGGCGTGCTATTACCCCCTCCTATTCTGGTGGTGATATTGATCACTCCGTTTCCTCCCTGCATACCAAATGCCGAAGTACTGACACCTTTGAACACATCAATGCTTTCAATTTCATCAGTTCGCAGATCATTTAAATCAAAGCCTGGAGGTTGTGGAACGCCATCGACTAACACCAGCGGCGCAGTACCTGATTGGAAAGAATTTGAACCTCTGATATTGATTATGCTTTTTTGTCCATACGAATCTGGATCACCCGAAACCCTTACACCTGGAACTCTCCTAAGATAATCAACAACATTTCGATAGGCGAGTCTTTCTATTTCATCTCTTCGAATAGTTGCATCCGAACTTGCATTCGCCCAAAACTGAAGACGGGGTTCTTCTTTTTTCCTCTCAATTCTTCGCGCAGTCACTTCCACCTCGTCTAAAAGGAGTATCCACATATCTTCGTCATACCTCGCACGTTGTTCGGTCTTTGCCATAAAAGCATCTGAACGTGAAGCCGATTCATTATCCCTCTCTGCAAGTGGAGTGTTTGTTGAAACAGGATTTTGCGGTGCATAGATAAGTTTTGGAAATGTTACGCGGTCCAAAACAAGATCAATACGGTCGTTCACTCTGTTACTTAAAGCTCGAAGAAAGTAGGTCGTGCTATCGGGATACTCGAAATCTTGAACAATGAATTTGCCATTTTCGTCTGTTGAAGTCATTTCATAATTGCTTTCATCCAACATGATTAATACTTCGTTGCCGGCTACAGGCCTGCTTCGTGCCGGGCTTTTTACATTGCCTGTTATCTCCTGGCTTATCTGAAACGGGATTTGGGATGATTTAGGATTGCCTTTCATTACATCGGGAATATCGTATCTCCGCCATCCGTGTGTCAACATCAGATAGTCTAATGCAACAGCAGATGCGGTATCATCCTGTAAATACCAGGCAGGATTTTCAATATATCCTTTCAATTCGGAAGAGAGCAGCAGGGTCGAATGGATGGTAGTTGACGAATCGATGGCGATGTCTTTGTCGTCAGTGATAGCGACGGATAGATGAGAAAACACCCCATCCCTCCCCAAAGGAGAGGGTGATTGTAAGGAAGCAATAACCTTTCCCCTTTTTTCATAACTCGTCTTATCGGTATGAAATTCAACTTTTTTGGAAACTTCGTTTTTACTGAACACCAATCGTTCGCTTAACGGATTCATCTGTTTGTCTAACAGAACAAACTGGATGATACCCGCGGGCAAGTCTTCTTTCACAAACACAACATCATCATATTCTTTATTCCATTCCGAGAAATAGAGTACCTTTCCCCGACAGTGTGCGAGCAGATAATAAGGTATATCAGGAGCCTGAACAGACCGGTTAACACCAATCAAGTGTTCATCATTGTTCCAATGTACAGTTAACGAGTAAGCGCGCGGATTGGATCGAGGGAGTTCGAATCGCTTTTCAAGGTCGTTTGTATTCTTACATTGCAAAAAGACTCTTTTTCCTGCTGACGGAGTGTAGTTAAAAACACCCATGCCTGCATGGGAAGACTCTACGGAAGTAATTTCCAAACCTTTTTCATCAATCAACTTACCGGAAACATTTTCAGGATAGCCATTGATGTTGATTGCCTTAAAGGCTACCCTGCTCAAAACACCTTCAGGCAAGTTGCCTCCTTCAGGGAAAAACGAAACATCGAAATCATCTGTCAACTTACCCCTCTGGGCAGTTGGGCGTTGTTGGTTGGTGGCAGATAACAGATTCTCAATCCGTATGTTTTTTTTGAAGAAATAATCATCTCCTAAGTTTTCCATATACCGTGTATAGGCGCGAAGCGTATAATTACCTGTCGGGACATAGTCCAAAAGAGGTATATTTCCGTAAAACATACCATCGGCTGGACGCACCATAACCCTGTTTATCAATGTATCAGTAGGGCTGATCAGTTCCACATACACATACCGGCTTTGTGTAAAACCCTGATGGGTATGCGCATCCGTAACATATGCCTTGAACCAGATTTTTTCACCTGATACATATATATCGCGATCGGTATGCAGGTGTATCTTCTCCTGGGGAAATATACTCAATTGATTATTGAAATATTGAACTGCCTGAGCAAAATCGGTTACAATTTCTTCAACAACTTGCGACATAGTCAGGGGTATTGAACCTTCAGGATCGTATTCAACCGGTAATCTCATGCTAAGCCCCATAAGTGGTGAACTTGATGCATCATTTACATTTCCCATGGATAATTCGCCCATAAATGTGCCGTCCGGAAAAATACGAATTGATTTACCTTGCAAGAGACTCCTGTATAAACCATTTTTATCTAACTGTTCGCCTTTTGTGTATTGTGAAACTGTAGTCGCGCCCCTGCCTAAATCAAAACTGGCTCCAAACTGTCCGGCCGGATATTGGGAACGCTCTATTATTACCGAATCATTTTCTGTTACGGATTTTCCGTAACAAAAAAGTAGCAACTTCTGCTTAGACAAATTAAAAGTTCTGCTGTTATCGGTTGATGTTGCCGATAAAAGGCTGTTTGGATTAAGAAAAGTAAGAGTGAAAGGATTAGATTGGTCTTGCGGATTTACACGGATGTTTGTAAGTACAAATCCGTCTTCTTTTAATGAATTGTTATACAGTGATTTTATGAATTTCGTAAGGGAAACACTATACACCTCTTTCCTTTTCTTCTCCCAATCATTTTGTTGTCTGGGATTATCCGGTTTAAGTTCGGAAAAAACATGTTTATAGCTCCATTCAGTGATGCCGGTGTTGTAATTGTGTGTGAAATTGTCGAGTACATATTGGATATGATACCCTGTTTCATAATTGACAATTTGTAGAGGTTCATGGCAAGTAACTTTTAAAATCCGTGTTTCGGAATTGTAGTAATAGAATACTTTTTCTGCGTTTGTTGATAGAATGGTTCTTTTTGAAGGATTCTTTCCCAATATGGTTCTCCAGAAAAGATTGATATCGGTTCGGCGGAACCTGACTCTGGCTGACACTGTCACTTCTTCCAACTCAACCGACCGCAAGTCTATATCAAATTGCACTGTTGTTTTTCCAGGTTCAATATCTTTGACAACAGTTTGATATCCAACATGCGATACCGTCAGTTGGTAGCTACCTTCGCCCGGGATTCTAAGTCGGTAATGACCTTCTGCATCTGTAGTAATACCGATGCTTGTATTGGGAATAAATACCGAAGCGCCAGGAATAGATTCGCCGTTTCCGGCATCGGTAATATACCCACTGATATAACGCTGGGATAATAATGTGCTTGGGATGATCCACAACATCACAAATATCAAAACCGTGAAACCACAAGACGGTAAAACCAAAGAAATATGAAATGTTTTCATTTTTTTAATATTTAACCTGTATTATACATAAACAAAAAAAAAAATGATAGTTATCCCAAAACATTAACTATTTAAATGAAGTGTGCAGTACCACTCCCCTCACATAGTTGTCCCAGCCTATACCAACTCTAATGAGGGATTGTTATGAAAGATTAATCACTCTTTGTTGCTCCCGTAATAACCGGCTAAGTTGATTACTCCATGCCCCGCAACAATTAAGACGATGGATTATTTAGATCTAAAAAATCTATATAATAAAATAATACAAGTCTTCAATTCTGTATATTAGCTATAAATATCAAAATATTTAATATGTAAAGAATATTTTGCAAATTTATTCCAAACACAAAAATATGGAATATTTTTTATGCATGAACAATTATAGAATATTTATTAATTATTTTCTATTAAATTTAACTTTATTTAGGATTTGAGTCGATTGCTATCACTTATGTTCACCTGTATTGCTTGCCTTAAAAAACCAAAATAATACTGACCCCATATTTGTTGCCGTAGCGGATATGTAAATTATCTTTATCTGTTTTTTTAAAAATTGACGATAGTGAGTTATCTTTGCCATCTCAAACAAAAACTCACCATTGAAATGATACAAGAAGCGATTATAATTTTCAATATCAATTACCGGACAAAAGAAAATCAGAAGATGTATGTCGTTGGCTCCATTCCTGAATTAGGAGAGTGGCAGACGGCAGAGGCTAAAGAAATGATGTGCGAAGGAGATGGGTTTTGGAAATTATCTATTGAAACTCAGGCACACGAAATTGCTTATCGGTATTTAGTAATTGGAAGCGGAGAAACAATTCATGAGCCATGGAGGCGTCAACATGCTGTGAAATTAGACTCCTCTCGTCCGGTTTGTTATCTGTTTGATTACTGGCAACCCGTCCCTCCGGATGCAGCACTTTATTCTGCTGCTTTTGCGAAAAATTTATTTGCCCGTCATGATTTGACACACGATTACGAAAATATTGATGGACACTTAATAATTAAGACATTATGTCCTTATGTTGAAAGGAATCAAAGCCTGTTTATCTCCGGCAACCGGGACGAATTGGGTAATTGGAATCCGGAATTTGCGAAAGAAATGATTTGTAAAAATTTCCCGGAATGGGAAATCCGGTTGAATGTAAATGAAATCATATTTCCTTTCGAATATAAATTTTTGGTTGCAGATGTGACAAGGCAATGCTGCCGCTGGGAAAACGGCGAAAACCGGCTTCTATCCAATCTGCCTGAATATCTAAATGTTACTTATATTATTTCCGAATACCCTTTCAGAGATGCTCCGCCGAATTGGAAAGGAGCAGGCTCTGTTATTCCGGTTTTCTCCTTGCGCTCGGAAAATAGTTTCGGGATCGGCGACATGCGGGATGTAAAGTTGCTGATTGATTGGGCCAAACAAACAAACCAGCGTTTGATCCAAATATTACCGGTCAATGATACCACTTCAACGTATTCAAAGACTGATTCGTATCCCTATAGCGCCATTTCCACTGATGCATTGCATCCGGTTTATATTTCTTTGTCGGATATGGGCGATTTGAATCGTACAAGGCAAGCATCTCTATTTCAGAAAAAACAAAAAGCCTTGAACATACAGCAAAAGGTCAATTATGAAAGTGTTTTAAAACATAAAATTCAGTATTGCCGCACTTATTTTAAACAGGAAAGGGAGCAGATTTTGAACAGTGAATCATTCCAATCGTTTTGCCGGAATAATCAAACCTGGTTGGAACCTTATGCAGCGTTTTGTTATTACCGGGATAAATACCGGACTGCCGATTTTACACAATGGAACAAACATGCTGTTTATAATCCTTTACACGTACAAAAACTATGCGATAAAAAAAACAATACCGCCTGGCCACGCATTTCATTTATCTATTTTTTACAGTTTGCCGTGCATACACAATTTAAAAAGGTTTCAATATATGCACGCGAAAGAGGGATCATACTGAAAGGCGACTTGCCGATTGGAATCAGTCGCACAAGTGTGGAAGCATGGATGGAAACATCATACTTCAATTGTGATATGCAAGCCGGTGCACCGCCGGATTTTTTTTCTGCAACAGGCCAGAACTGGACATTCCCGACATACAACTGGGAAGTGATGGAAAAAGACGGATATGCCTGGTGGAAAAAACGCTTTCGAACGTTAAGCAATTACTTTGATTGTTTCCGCATCGACCATATTTTGGGCTTTTTCCGGATTTGGGAGATCCCACTTGATTATGTGCAAGGATTGTGCGGTCATTTCAGACCGGCATTGCCCTTTTCGATTGAAGAGATTGAATTTGCAGGTTTCGAATGGAAAGATCATTTTTTGAAACCGGCAATTCAGCCCGGACAACTAACCCGTTTGTTTGGAGCAATGGCCGGAGAAGTCGTTGAACAGTATCTTGAATTGGATGGTGCGGGTTTGCTTGGGTTGAAGCCATTATGCAATACACAACAGAAAATCAATCAATTATTCACGAATCCCTCCTTGTCAATGAACGACAAGATGATCAGAGACGGATTGTTTTGGATCGCCAATGAAGTACTTTGGATTGAAGATCCCTACGAAAAAAACAAATATCACCCGCGCATCCATGCTTCTCAATCACTGAGATTTGAAGAATTATCCGGTAAAGAACAAATGGCATTTCAAAAACTCCATGATGATTTTTTCTATGAACGGCACAATGATTTTTGGAAATCGATGGCTTTAAGGCGATTGACTCCATTGGTGGATTGTACGGATATGTTGATTTGCGGAGAAGACTTAGGTATGATCCCCAAACCTGTACAGGAGGTGATGAACGAATTGCATATTTTAAGTTTGGAATTGGAACGCGCCCCGAAAACGAGTGAAGTGGTTTTTACCGATTTACAGTCTGTTCCGTATTTGTCGGTTTGTACTACATCTACACACGACATGAACCCGTTACGTGCCTGGTGGAAGGAGGATACGCTGCGAAGACAGTTGTATGTTCAGACCGTATTGTGTGGGAAGCCTGATAATCTAAAGTATAGAGCATTTGATCCGGGTATGGAAACCCCGGATAATTGTACGCCCGAACTTGCCGAATTGATCATCTCAAATCATTTGAATGCATCTTCCATGCTGACAATCATTCCGTTGCAAGATTGGTTCGCTTTAGATGAGACTTTGAATCAAATGGACGCCGAATCCGAAAGAATCAATATACCTGACAATCCCAACCACGAATGGAATTATCGCATCCCGATCACCCTTGAACAACTGCTGCAATCGAAAGATTTGAACCGGAAGATTCGAAAAATGATTGAAAAAAGTGGGAGATCAGTGAAAATGTCGTAGTTGCGTGACTTCAATTATAAGAATCAGACAGTTGCCAATGAATTGGCATCACATCATACTCGACACGACCAAAATGACATTATACTATGGTAAGGGATTGGTGGTGGCTCGATTAACGGGATCTGTTGGATTCTTTCCCGACATCGTGCAAGAACCATTAAAGCGTGCGCCGGGCTCTATTTCAAGGGTTTGAATATACGCATCGCCAATGATGTCGGCCGAAGATTTGAAAATGAGTTTATCCTTGACCCGAATGGTTCCTTCTACATGACCCAAAATTTCCGCATATTCGGAAGTGATGTTTCCCTTGATACTTCCTTTTGGGCCAACAACGATTTTACCTTTGCAACTGATATCTCCTTCAATACGTCCGTCTAAACGAAAGTCTGATTCGGTCACAATCGTACCGGAAACAACAGTACCTCCTGCCAATACATTATGAACACCACCGCTACTATTATTCACTTGTATTTCTTCCTGTCTTGTTCGCATCATTATTATTTTATGGTTATTTTTGCAAAGATATATAAATTTTCATTTCAAATTCGTTTCTTTTACGTATTTTTACATGATAATTACAAATTTTATGAATATTACAATTGAGTTAAATGCAATGAAATTCTATGCCTACCATGGAGTTTTGCATCAGGAAACGAAAGTCGGGAATTATTTTGTCGTGGATATTACCTATGCTTGCCCATGCGAAAAGGCTTGCCTTAGTGATGATTTGAACGATACGATCAGTTATCAGGATGTATACAGTGTTGTTAAAACCGAAATGGCGAAACCCTCTAAATTACTGGAGCACGTTGTTGAACGAATTGCAAATGTATTGAAATTGAAATTTCCCCAATTGACCTATCTGAAAATCAAACTATTCAAGTTAAATCCTCCATTGGGAGGCGAAGTACAAAGCGCTTCGGTAACGATTGAGAAAAAATTTGCTATTTCCGGATAATCATTCTACTGCTGTATGTCAACATGCTGATTTGATACATTTTAATAATACGATATGATGAAAAGAAGAGATTTTTTGAAAACAACAGCAAGCGCAAGCCTTGCTTTGGTTGGGATCGGCTTAATGGCCGGTTGTACAAACGAGCGTTCAGCCGGATACGATCCAAAGGGTTTACCCACGACGATGTTCGGAAACACCGGTGTCCGTATTCCGCGTATGGTACTCGGTTTGGGAAGCCGGTTTTGCCATATTGTCAGCGAACAGGAAGCATTGGATATGCTGGTTTTTGCATTAGACAATGGTTTTTACTATTGGGATACAGCCCATACCTACGACAACACGATCGCCCTTCCTCCCGGAAGATCGCAACCTTCAAAACTTGTAATCAGCGAAGTTCGCTTGGGTGAAGTGGTCAAAACGCGGCGCAAGGAAATTTTCCTGTCTACCAAAGTGGCCGCCCGCGATCCGTCGGAAGCGATGAAACAAATCGAACTAAGCATGAAACGACTGCAAACCGACCATTTGGATATGCTCAAAATCCATAGCGTCGATTCAATGGATGATGTCAACCAAATGAGTCAAAAAGGCAATCTGATTGATATATTACTAAGGATGAAAGAAGAAAAGGTGACCCGTTTGATTGGTTTTTCGTGTCATGGCGATCCGGTTGCAGCAAGGGAAATGAACAATCGCGCTCCATTCGATAGTATGTTGATTGCGTTAAACCATTATCCTCCGGTGACAACGAACCGCATTGAAACAGCCACGCAGACTGCCAAAGAGAAGCAGATGGGGTTCTTATTGATGAAATCCGTTCGACCGAGAGAAACGGTTGAAGGGTTACATGTTATCGATTTGATCAAATATGCATTGTCCTTAGACGGCCCGCATGCACTGGCATTGGGAATGGATAGCATGGATGTAGTCAAATCCAATATTGACATCCTGAAGAATTTCCGAAAAATGCCTTTAGAAAGAATGCGGGAGTTGACAGTTCAACTTGCACCTTTCTACCGTCACGAAAATCTTCCATGGATGCAAAAGGAATACCTTGATGGACATTGGAAAAGTTGAGATCAATAAAAAACAAGGGGACAAATCCCCTTGTTTTTTCTCCGCCACTTTATTATTCCCCCGGATGGATTGCCTCAGTCGGGCATGAGTCTGCACAAGAACCGCAATCGGTACACAAGTCAGGGTCAATGGTGTAAATATCACCTTCACTAATTGCTTCTACCGGGCAGTCGCCAATACATGAGCCACATGCAATACAATCTTCGCTAATTACGTATGCCATTTTTATTTCAATTTATTAGTTAAACGTGGTGCAAAAATATACATTTCTTCGTATATAAAAAAATCTTGGCATTTTTTTATTCAACCCTGATTCACAATATCTTTTTTTCTCCAACGTTATTACAAATAACAGTTACTGAGTTGAAGCGATTACTTGTCATAATATGCGTATGCTGTTTAGCATTCGCCGGTTTAAAGGCGCAAACACAAAAGCCTAAAAACCAGCCTTTTTCAGATATGAGATGGTATCATTTGGGATTTCATATCGGTTTGCATACCCAAGATCTCATGCTGTCGAATTCAGGGGTTGTGACTTCGGATGGTGATATTTGGTATGCTGAGATTCCTTCCTATTCGCCCGGATTCAGTGTAGGTGTCATTGGCGACCTCTTTTTGAATCCTTATATGAATCTGCGTTTCACACCTACAGTTCATTTCGGTGATAAAGAAGTGGTTGCCGTCACAAAAGATTATCGGGAAGACAAGATTAACGGGAAAAATATACGAACTTTTGTACGCTCCAACTACCTGATGCTTCCGTTGGATGTGAAATTTTCATCTATGCGATTGAATAATTATCGTCCTTATGTGCTTACGGGAATTTTTGCCGCCTTCGATATGGGGCGCAAAAAGGGAGAACCGCTTCTATTGAAAGGTTTTGATTATGGAGTGGAATTTGGTTTCGGATGCGATGTCTATTTGCCGTTTTTCAAACTTTGCCCGGAAATAAAATTCTGTTTCGGTTTGGCAGATGTGTTTCAGAAAGACAGACCTGACTTGATACATGAATCTGGTATGATCATGACTCAGGCATTGTCGAAGGCTACATCACGAATGATTGTGTTGACATTTAATTTCGAATAAGAAATAAGGACGTACAAATAGATAAAGTATATTTTAATTTCTGATAAACAAGTCGATATATAGAAATGCAACAGGAATTACCATCACGACGCTGTCAAACCGGTCTAAAACACCTCCGTGTCCGGGCATCAATGTTCCTGAGTCTTTGACCCCAACGATTCGTTTCAACAGCGATTCGACTAAGTCGCCGTAAGTGGCGAAAATTCCCGTAATGATTGCCAATGTCAAGCTGTGATACCAACTGATAAACTCCGGGAAAAAATAAGCAATTCCCAAAGATGCAAGCGACGTAATTGTTATGCCTCCGATAAAACCTTCCCACGACTTCAATGGTGAAATACGCTGAAATAAACGGTGTTTGCCCAAGGTGATTCCCGTCAGGTAGGCCCCGGTATCGTTCAGCCATACAAAAAGAAATATCAACAAGGCAAACCAGGGAAAATATTGTTTCGTAGCCGGATCGAAGACAATAAAGTTCATGGTCGACAATAATCCGGCACAATAAAACTGGGGAAAAAATATCATGGCACAATTTCTGATCGGATTTGGAGCGGACAGGTATAAAGACGAAATCAAAAGCACGATAAGAAACAAGATATAAGGATAAAAGATGATATGGGATACAAAGCCGCCGGCATAAAAGAACGAAGCCGTAAAAAGATACATTCCACCGGCAATTCCGGCAGGTTTACGCCAACCCATACGTTCCAAGTCCAACCCGTAGAACTCCCACAAAGCCAATCCAACAACCACTGCAAACAATGCAAGAAAACCGTAGGGATGAAAGTAGATCGCAGAAACAATCGCAGCCACGAAGAAAATTCCGGTTAATGTTCGGGTCAATAAATTTTTCAAAGCAAATTAATAAATTGTTTTATATTAAAGATTAACCGTTTATCACGAACCTCTAATCACTAATCATTGCCCATTAGCCATTTGCAATTCCATAATTTCCTGCGAGCGTGAAATCCACGGACGCTTACCGAATATCTCCTCCACATCTTCCGAATAGATGACTTCCGTTTCCAACAGATGTTTAGCCAATTGATTGTGCTTCTCGGCATTATCCGATAAAATGGATTTTGCTCGTTGATATTGGATGTTTACCATGCTCTGTACTTCCGCATCAATCAATTTGGCCGTTTCTTCACTGTAAGGTTTCGTGAATCCCCAGTCTTGACCCGATGAATCATAATAGTTTATATTCGGCAGTTTATCGCTCATGCCAAAAAACACTACCATGGCATACGCTTGTTTGGTGACCCGTTCAAGGTCATTCGATGCCCCGGTCGAAATGTCATTCAGGAACAATTCTTCGGCAGCCCTTCCTCCCAAGGTAGCACACATCTCATCGAGCAATTGTTCGCGCGTGGTGATTTGCCGTTCTTCGGGTAAATACCAGGCAGCGCCAAGCGCTTTGCCGCGCGGAACGATTGTGATTTTAACCAACGGGTTGGCATGTTCCAACAACCAACTGACCGAGGCATGCCCTGCTTCATGAAAGGCAATACTTTTGCGTTCGCTTGCGGTTGTAATTCGCGACCGTTTTTCAAGCCCTCCGATGATACGGTCGACAGCGCTCATAAAATCGTCTTTCTGCACAAAACTTTTTCCTTTGCGCGCTGCAATCAGTGCAGCCTCGTTGCATACATTGGCAATGTCGGCGCCTGAAAATCCCGGCGTCTGTCGCGCTAAGAAATCTGTATCTAAAGATTGTTCTATTTTGAGAGGACGCAGATGTACACCGAAAATCTCTTTCCGTTCGCTCAATTCGGGCAGTTCCACATGAATCTGCCGGTCGAACCGCCCCGCACGAAGTAGGGCTTTATCCAACATATCAGCACGGTTGGTGGCGGCTAAAATAATAACCCCGCTATTCGACCCGAAACCATCCATCTCAGTAAGCAATTGATTCAATGTGCTTTCTCGTTCGTCATTGCTATTTACGTTGACATTTTTCCCACGAGCACGACCGACCGCATCAATCTCATCGATAAACACGATACAGGGCGCTTTTTCTTTCGCTTGGCGGAATAAGTCGCGTACACGCGAAGCGCCGACGCCGACGAACATCTCAACAAAGTCAGAACCCGACAGCGACAGAAACGGGACGTTCGCCTCGCCGGCAACAGCCTTTGCAAGCAGTGTCTTCCCGGTTCCGGGAGGACCTACCAGCAAGGCGCCCTTGGGAATTTTTCCTCCCAATTCCGTATATTTACCCGGATTTTTTAGAAACGAAACAATCTCTTCAACCTCTTGTTTTGCTTCGGCAAGGCCTGCTACATCTTTAAATGTCACCTTGTTATTTGTGTTTTTGTCGAATAGTTGCGCTTTGGCTTTTCCCACACTGAAAACGCCTCCCGGCCCGCCTAAGCCCCCTCCGGCCATTCGCCGCATAAAAAATAGCCAAACAAAAATAATGAGGGCAAATGGGCCGGCTGTGATTAAGAAATTCCAAAACAGATCCTCTCCTTCTTTATAGTTTACATGTGCGCTGATCGCATTTTCCTCTTTGACCTTGTCGTAAAACTCGGAAAATTTGTCGGATGAGGGTATTTTTACGTATACTTTGGGGTTTGAACCGAGTTTGTCCAGATTTTCTTTGAAAACAATATGCTTCATCTCGTTCTTAACAGTGGCTTCCAACAAGTTTTTTTTGTTGAACACTTCCATTTTCTGAAACACATCCTCTCTGGCTAATTGCTGAAATTCAGTCCATCCCAATTCTTTTTCTTCCGTGGTATTGTTTGTCCATAAAAGTGCCATCAGGACAACCAAAATAATACCATATATCCAATATATGCTGAGACGGCCTTTCGGCTTGTTATTCTTTTGCTGGTTATTATCTTCCATAAACTAATCAAAAAACTAATTTGTCAATCAAAATCCGGTATCTCAATGATTTTAGAATCTGCCCAAAGATTTTCGAGATTATAAAACGAACGGTATTCCGGCAAAAAGATATGTACAAGAATCGTGCCATAATCCATTCCGATCCAAGGGGAATTGCGATTGCCGTCTATTGACAGCGGTTTCTCGCCGGTATCTTTCCGAACAATGTCCCACACCGAGTCGGAAAGCGATGACAATTGATTCACACTATTTCCTTCACATATAATCATATACTGACATATTGCCCCTGACAATACGGTCAGGTCGACTGTCGTCAACTTTTTTCCTTTTTTTTCTTGAAGACCTTTTATGATGGCCTCCATCAACATTTTCGTTTCGTCCATTCGTATGTCACTCATGTTCACGCTCCGGCGGGGAACTTGAGAATTTCAATTGATTTCACTTTCATTTCAGGGCACAAATATAATGGAATTTGAACGAAGTACCAAAAAAACTTTTTTTATTTCCGGGATGAAGTGAATCCGCCCATATTATTTTTTTTATTCGTACTTTTACGCGATTTAATGAAACGAATGGCTTGTATTATCCATATTGAAACGTCTACAACAGTTTGCTCAGTCGCATTATCTGTTGATGGAAACGTAGTTTTTGAACGTATTTCGTTCGAAGGGACTTCTCATGCCGCCTTACTGGGTGTGTATATCGAAGAAGCCATTTCTTTTTCGAGAGAGAAGCATTTCAAACCCGAAGCTGTTGCCCTGAGTGGAGGCCCCGGTTCATATACCGGGCTTCGTATCGGTACATCAATCGCAAAAGGGCTGTGCATGGGCTGGGATATTCCTTTAATTGCCGTCCCGACACTTCAATTGATGGCTTCACAAGCGATCCGAAAATATGGGAAAAAGGATTGCTTGTATTGTGCGATGCTCGACGCCCGCAGAATGGAAGTCTATTCGGCTATATATGACGCCAATCTTTTACCGGTGAGAACAACAAACGCTGATATTGTTACTCCGGATTTATTTCAAGCGTATTTGAATCAAGGAATCGTCTGTTTTTTTGGCAATGGGGCGGCTAAATGCCGTACAATAATTACTTCCGGACGTGCTGTATTTTTAGACAATATTCATCCGGAAGCAGCCGATATGGCTACGATGGCAGAACAGGCATTCCAAGCAAAAAAGTTTGAAAATACCGCCTATTTCGAACCTTTCTACCTGAAGGAGTTTATGGCAACGGTTCCGAAAAACAAGCTGTCGAACATCCAACCCAAAAGTTCGAATTGAGTAAAAAAAATCCGTATGATATACGCTCACAAAATCATTGTGTGAAACGAAAATCGCATAAACAAACGGTCCTCAATTACTATGGAAATTCGAAGGACCGGGTGAAGGACACACCTCTGTAGCTAACGTTGTAAACAGTTGGTTCATTCTCAACGAAGGCTTTATCAAGATAAAGCTGAACTGATTTTTCACTGTGACCCCGGTGGGACTCGAACCCACGACCCAATGATTAAGAGTCATTTGCTCTACCAACTGAGCTACGGAGTCGGCTTTTGTTTTTGGTGGCGCAAAGGTAAGGGTAATATTTCTTTTGACAAATGAATTGGGGTTTTTTTTTCGAAGGAAGTGATAATTTAAACAATTGGATTACTACTTCAATGACTTCAAAAAGGTTTATTGGCACAAAACATTATCTTATTTATTTTGAGCTGATTACATTTTTCTTGTTTAGATGGTTAGTATAAACTAAGGAGCAGACCGAGATGAGTGCAACAATTAAATTGATTTGCTACAAATCAAAAAAGTATGGTAATTATGAAAGAGTCCTTTCGGGCAGGTATTTTGAACTGTGAATTGATAAGAATTCTCGAAAAAATTTGGAATTTTACTCAACTTGCACTATCTTTGCACTCGATTTGCGTACCAAAAGCTACGGGGCTGACCGGTTTTGACAGCGGGTAGAAGTGGTTTGTAAGCATGCAGTGCGTCGTTGGCCGGCACTTTAATCTCGGTTGATAAACAATTAACTGGCGAAAATACTTACGCTCTCGCTGCTTGATCGAAGTATAGTAGATTTTAAGCTTCATCCCTTCACAAGGTGTCGGGACGAGATATCACCCGGAGCTCTGGCTTCGAAGCAAACCGAACAAGGTGGTACAGCAATATCGGAGATAGTATGAAGCATGTCCCGTTCTTCATGCGAAATTAAGGGAATAAGGTTGTGGTTGGTGGCTTCGGTCTTGCTGCAACACGAAAATCAAAGCGAAGATAAGCATGTAGAAAGCAAATTAATTCCTCGTTTGGACGAGAGTTCGAATCTCTCCAGCTCCACTTGACAACAATGAATTTTAAAGTAAAAACCCTGTAATTCGCTGAATTATGGGGTTTTTTGTTTGGGGGGAAAGTGCATTTTATGCCCTAATATTGCATCTTTTGGTCGGCTTAATCGGTGGACTTTCCAAAACTCAATCTTTCTCCACCTCTTGTGTTGTTATTCACTATTATTCAGCATTATGCACTTTGGGAGAATACGCTTTGTATCTAACTTTGCAGCATCAAAAATTAATCAAAAAGGAGGAGATTTTAATGAAGAAAAAAACGTTTGCAATTCTGTTCTATGTGAAAAGAACAAAACTATTGAAAAATGGGGAAGCCCCTATTTTTATGAGAATTACAGTGGATGCGCTCAGGGCTGAAATAAGCATACAACGAAGTATTAATCTTTCCGAATGGATTGAAAACAAAGGTTGTGCCAAACCTACCAATGCTAAAAACAGAGAGTTACAGCCTCACCCAATTGTATGCTAAACCACCATCTTCCTGATTAGAAAAAGCGCAAAAATATTGTGCCGGTCTGTCCGATTTTGGGGATAGACCGCTTTTCCGGTCTATCTCGTTCAATTCGGTCTGTATTTCAAAAAAATATTGCATAGTTTGATGCAAATCTATATCTTTGCAGCCGATTTACAGTCGATTTACAGAAAAGTCAACATGTGTTTTATAACGGGAAGTCGCCTTAAAAAAGTGATCGCATTGTCATTCCTGATGATTGCCGGCATCATCTTGCTGGTTCATGCTGTTATACCCCATCATCATCATGGCGGGATTTCCTGCATATCGTATGCCACTCACAAGCAAGACGGCAATTCAACCGATGACGATGCGCATGAAGACTGTTTATTGACAAAGGTTTGTTTAAGATGGAGCAACGATAAACAAAATTTTAACTTTCATGACTTCGATTTTGTGCCGTTGCTTTGTACCTTTATTTTATTTTCGGAATACTCATCTTTCCAAATAAAAGATGATATTGGTTTGTTGTTGAGGGAAAAACCATATTTACACGGTCATACCGAATTGATCACTCGATCCACAGGATTGAGAGCGCCGCCGGTTTGCTGATTTTCACAAATTTTATCTGTACTTTGTTTTGTCTGATTTATATGATTTTAGTGACTACAAAAATCATATAAATCATATTAAAA
>JAIRJR010000334.1 GCA_031260575.1 Tannerella sp. | reverse complement strand
TGGCTATCTCGTCAACAAAGTGCTGCTGTTCGGATATTAATTCAACTTCTAAATCTGCCCGTACTTCCTCTATAATATCGGGATCGGTTCGTAGCTCGGCTTTTACCTCATCACGCATTTTTTTGTATTCGTCTGGCGTGTAAGTCTTGCCCCGCCCTTTGGTTTCCTCTGCGATTTCCATACCGTATCTTTCGCAAATTTCCCTTAATATTTTTCGCTCCTGTATGCGCCATTCGTTGATAGAATTTTTGCTTTTGCCAAAGCCCATTTGTTGCAGGGCTACCGATTGGCTGTTGCGGATTTCCATACCGTTTTTATATCCGTCTGCGATTGGAATATAATCAATATGCAAATGCGGCGTTTTTTCGTCAAGGTGTAGTACGGAATTAAATACATAGAATTGGGGATTACGTTCCGAAAAGCCCCTTGCATATTCGTCTAAAATCTTGGCGGCAAGTTCGCCATCAGCAGAACCAACAGGGCAAGTATTTCTATCCCCAATGCCTACCACTATTTCATAAAAAGATTTTTCCTTATTTGAGGAAGTGGCAACTACATCTTTGTTGGCATTTCCAAAAAGGTGTTTGTAGTAATCTTCGATTTTCCTATCATTGCGTTTCTGTTTTGCGTTATAATCTTCTAACGCTTGACCGAAACATTTTTGATATGCAACCTCTAAACTTTCCCTTGCATAGTAAATGTTGTTTTCTGTTTTGCTTGGGTCTACATTTTTGTAAAAATGGATTCTGTTGTTATGGTTTAATGAGCCTTTGCCCCTTGCGTGGGATATTTTTCTGACCACGGCATTCTCTCCTTTATGTTTTTATGAGTGCCAACGGCACGATAAGCCGTCGGCAGACCCCCTCCACTTTTGATGCGAATGCGTCAAAGGTGATAAGGGGTTACTTTTGAAAAAAGTAACAAAACCTGCAACGCATGTTAATGATAAACTAAAACTGCACCATCATTCTAATTGAAAAGTGCGCCAAAGCTGGTGCAAAAACTTCCGCGAACTGGTAGTATACCATTTATGCCGCAAGGCAAATAAAAAACGGAAGAGAGAGAGGAATGGTGGATTTGGAAAAGAAAGCAGAGGTAATCCGGTTGAAAAATGCCGGGGAGTCAAATTGTGAGGTACACCGTCGGACAGGGTTGAATCGTCGGACGATATCGAAGTATTGGGAGGGATACATTAAGAAGCGAAATGAGCTGATGTCACAGGGCATTGAAATTGATGAAAAGCTTCTGCAAGAAGAGATAACCGATGCTCCGAAATATGATGTGAGCAAACGAAAAGCTCGGAAATATACGGAGGAAATGGAGAAACGCCTGAAAGAAATCCTTGAATCCGAAAAACGAAAAGACCGTATTTTGGGTGTTGGTCATAAGCAAAAAATGACAAACAAACAGATATACGAAATAATACGCGGAGAAGGAAACGACATAGGAATCTGCACTATAAACAACGCATTGGCGCGGCTTCGCTCCCGTCAAAAGCAAGTCTTTATAAGACAGCAGTATGATTACGGAGACCGGGTTGAGTACGATTTCGGTGAAGTGCGCCTGATAATCGGAGGCGAGCTTGTAACGCGCCACATGGCTGTATTCGCTTCAGCGGCCGGAAAATTCCGATGGTGTAAGCTCTACACAAACCAGAAAAAGCCTGTGTTTATGGACAGTCACGTAAAGTTTTTCGAGTTGGTCGGCGGGAGTTGGCGTGAGGTTGTTTATGACAACATGAAAAACGTAGTAACGA
The DNA here is from genome assembly GCA_031260575.1 of Tannerella sp. Lineage (GTDB taxonomy): Bacteria > Bacteroidota > Bacteroidia > Bacteroidales > Tannerellaceae > Tannerella. The sequence goes on along the minus strand of JAIRJR010000334.1, from coordinate 1,264 downwards.
AGTTCATCGGCAAAAACGAGAAGACATTAAACGAAGATTTAATCAAAATGTCTATGTACTACGGTTTTAAAATCAACGTAACCAATTGTTTTTCGGGCAATGAAAAAGGAACGGTTGAAAAATCGGTAGATGTGCTCAGGACAGAGCTTTTTGCCGTAAATTACACGTTCAACACACTTGATGACGCACAGGCGTATGTTGACAGCAAACTCCTAAAACTCAATGAAAATTCATTGATAGAAGCTGAAAAAGGGCATCTTCTGCCATATATGCCGCCATTGGAGTTGGCACAGCTATCAACAGCAAATGTAGACAAAACCTCGCTTATAACAGTAGACTATGTGAAATATTCAGTACCCGAATCCCTTGTGGGCGAGACTGTGATTGTCAAAAAATATCACGATGAAATCCGCGCTTTTTGGCAAAACAAAGAGGTTTGCAGGCATCGCAGGGCGTTTGGAAAAGACACGCTTATTGTAGAAATCATGCATTATCTCAACACATTTCTGCGAAAACCGGGAGCTGTTTCCAACTCCGTTGCCTTGAAGTCGATACCGAAACTCAAGGCAATATTTGATACATACTACGCAAAAAAACCGCGGCTTTTCATCGAAACATTAATCGAAAACAAAGAGTTGCCGATTGAAGAAATAGTGAAGTTGTTCAAAGAAAGAACCGCAAGCAAAGCCGAGTTTAACGCCATCACAGTAGTTAAGCCCATAAGCCGGATTGACCTTGATTCGAGAAGTTCCATGTCAAACTACGCACAACTTGTGAAAAGGGGTGCGAAATCATGACTATTGCCGAACCGGCAGGGCAAATGAAGTTATCGTACATCAAGGCGAACTATCAAAAAATACTGAAACAAACCGGCATCAGCACCGAAGAAGCCTTGCACAAGCTTCTGATAGGCGAATACGAAAACCGCATAGAAAACGGCAACGAACGCCGCATAAAGTCCGCCAAATTTCCATACAAAAAGTATCTGGTGGATTTTGACCGAAATAAATATTCAGATGAGTTTTTGCCTGAATTTGCCGAACTTGAAACCCTTGAGTTCATCAATAAAAACGAGAATATTATCTTAATAGGCACTGCGGGAGCAGGCAAAACGCATTACTCTATAGCCCTCGGCATTGCCGCGTGCATGGCGGGTAAATCGGTTTTTTATGCCTCGGTTTCAAACTTGGTGACCGAACTAAAAGAAACAATGAGCAAACAACAAATCACTAATTTCAGAAGAAAGTTTGAACGCTATTCCCTT
>JAIRJR010000330.1 GCA_031260575.1 Tannerella sp. | reverse complement strand
GGTCGAATGAAAAATATCCGTCCCATCAGAGGGTCGAACTGTTGCGCCGGCAGATGACATAATGGGAGTTAATTGGAGTTTGGCGCCTGCATAAAAATCAGTAAACACACCCCCTGCATTACCTGTAGTTTTATCGAATGCCGCAACACCTACCAATGCTTCATACTGTTTACCGCCGGCATTAACCGTACCCGTAAAATCCAGTGTTTTGGTTGAAGCATGATAAGTAACACTATAATCAAGAAGTAAATACAGAGTTCCTCCTTCAATATAACCGACGCGGAAATAACCGTCATACGTATTGTTATAAGTAACTCTCGTATTATGATCTATCACAATTTTCCCATCTTTGACATCGCAATGTATGGTAATATTATCATTCCCCCAATTTGTAATTTTATACTTCTTCACTCCGCCTTCTTCGACAGGCTCAAATATTCCGGTCCATGTCCGGTCGCCCGGAGTTTGTAAGAATTTGGGTGTTCCGGTAGCTGTAAACGTGCTTTTCACCGTAATTGGATCGGGCGGTGGAGGGGGCGGACTGACTTCAGGCGTAATTAAAACTTCTAAACTGTCATTGCAGGAAAACATGGTAATCGCAAGAATCAATACCAGCAGGTTGTGGAGTTTTTTGGATGTTTGATTGTTGTTCAATATCGTAATCATCGCTTTTATTTTTTGTCTATTTTTTGTGTAAATATTTTTTAATCAGCAGTTTAAAACTTCCATCCCAACGACAGGGCGATATTTCGGTTTATCCATGGCAGATTACCGGCCATGTCGGACAATCCGTGTTGGTAGCGTACTCCGGCAACCCATCCCAATTTAGCTTCATAGCCGATCCCGGCGGCCACGCCGACATCTTTGCCGCTTTTCAAGTCGGAAAGTCGAATCGTGTTACGATCGATTGATATTGCATTCGGGCTGACTGAAAACAGATAACTGATCCAAGGGCCGAGTTCAATATTGACACCTTCATACACATTCATTTTAATCATCAAGGGAACGGTAATGTAATCAAAGGCGATTTTCCGGCCGTCAACTGTAAAGCCTTGACGCGAATACAGCACTTCGGGTTGCAAACTGAACACGCCCGGCTTGTGATTGCGGTAGCCAAAATTCAGGTTGAGGAATATCCCTGCATGAAAATCGGGTTTCATTTCGGGCGAAAAATGGAGGTCAGTCATTTTGTTGCTGATCGTTGCCAGATTCAAACCGGCTTTAGCACCTATCCCGATTTTGATTCCGGAAGAAGAAGAAACCGGGGAAGTAGAGGAAATAGGGGAAGCGGGAGGTGGCGATAGAGGCGCCTGTACCAACGTTTCATCGGGAATAATGTCTGCTGTGATTTCATCAATGACAGGCGGGGGAAGAACCTTCACTTCCGTAATCTTTATTGGTTCCAAGTCGGGAATTACGGGAGTTTCGGGCTCAGGGGTTTTAGCGTTTTGAGCGATAGCGATCTCGTATGTAAGTGCGTTGGCTACTATCACAAGTCTGTCGCTTCTGCTGATCGTCTCGTCGTTTTCTTTACACGTGATGGTCAGCCGGTTATTACTCCTCTGGATGGTACACCACGATGGGCTTCTATCCACTCTCCACGAGCCGCTGCTGGTATTAACGGTGATTTGCTGTTCGCCTCCGCTTTCAGGAAATGTGAGCGAACTTGGCGCTGCAATCAAAAATGTTGACTCATCGATTTTACCGCCACATGCCGTCATGCCCTGTATACATCTGCCTTCCCATGTATCTAATTCATGATTAGAGGGTAAGTCTCGGCAAGTGCGGGTCAGCCGGAATCTCCTGAGCGCTTCCCAAAATCGAGGGACTGCTTCAATGCATCTGCCGCTCCTTTCCAACCTTTGGGCTTCATTGTATATTTCCCTGCCTTCATTTAACCCGATTTGATAACAGGTTTGTTGTGCATAGCCACCTGATATAGCAAGAAAGAAAAGTATGCATGCGATTTTGATTTTCTTTTGTATCATAATATTATAACTGAATGATTGATTAACCGAATAACTGAAAACTTATTCTCTGCGGGGGAAAACCTGTATGTACTGCTCATACAGCGCTTTGGCTTCTTCGTGATCAGGATCTATTGTCAGCGCATCCCTCAGCGCAAATAACGCCATTTCGGAACGGACGGTGAAGAAGTTTTTGGCATTTTCGACAGACAGATTGATTACATCGTCCATTTTTTTCCGCAACAAGCTGATACGATGTTCCATGGTGGGTAATTGCAGGAAATATTGATCGGTCAGAGCCTTTGCTTCCTGATATTTCGTCAGCGTTTCTTTCCACGTCGACAAATCGCTTTCATCGAAGATTGAATCAGCCTGTTCGATGATCCGGATACATTCTTGCAGTTTCGGATTAGATACAGGTTTATTCATGTAATTTCCCGTGAAAAGTCCTGCACACAGTCCGAATATAAATAATCCTGCCAAAACCAAAACCAGACGGAGTTTCCGGCTGAGAGGTTCGGATGTCGTTGCCGGCTCTTCATGAAGGTGTCGTTTTGCTTCGGTAGAAATGGCTTTTGCCGTTGGCCTGTCCCATGTCTCTTTTCGCAGACATTTGGCAATCATTTCTTTGAGTTTGGGCGACCATTGACCCGGAATAAATATTTCTGCATCTCCTCTCTGTGCAAGTCCCCCGTTTTCTCCGAAAGGAGGTTTACCGGTCATCAGTTCAAACAGGGATGCTCCCAGCGCCCAAACATCACTGGCTTTGATTGGCTGATAGTCCGTACTAAAACGTTCAGGCGCCATATAGGTCATGGTTCCCGCTTTTGAACCGGCCGATTGAAGCGTGTTGCGTACTTTGGCGCTGATCCCGAAGTCGGTAATTACGAAAGAGTCGCTACTGTCCAGTAAAATATTGTCGGGTTTGATGTCCTGATGGATCACAGGCGGCTCCCGGTTATGAAGATAAGCAAGACCCGAAGCAACGTCGTGCAGAAACGTCCATGCCATTTTTTCGTTTATTATTCCGGTTAATTTGAAACTCGACCCATGTTCGCAATAAGGCAGAATCAAATAAGGCATTCGTTCAAACACATCGTAGTGGGTGGGACGCAGCAGATTGGCATGGTTCAGGTTGAATACCATCTTAAATTCTTTGCTGAATTGTGTCACACCATCTTCGTCTAATCCTCGACCGGGAGCATATATTTTTAATGCGATGGTCAGACCGGCTTGTATATCCTCGGCCAACCATACTTCCGAATACCCGCCCTGACCCAACAACCGAATCAGCCGGTAACGATTATGTTCGCCAAAAAAGGCGTTTTCTTGCAATTGTATCATCGTTTAATTAATTTTTGGGGTACGGAAAAAAATCCCTCAAAATCCGTTTTTTAAAATGCTTTTGTTTCGTTTGAGTTTCTGCCGGCGGCACAACCATTTGTTCGCATCCCGACACAATCCGGCATAGTCCGATAGTCACATTATCGTTCCAACCGGCATCACGGGCTGAATCCCATAAGGCATCGCGACATGTAGCCATACTTCCGGTATTCTTACTCATTACCATTTCAATAACGCTGTCGCGCAACACCCCGTTGAGACCATCACTACACAACATAACGATGTCGCCGTCATGTAAGGGATATTCTCTTACTTCGGGTTTTGCCGCTTGATTCATATCCCCCAAACACCTGGTTATGATGTTGTTGTTAGGGTGGTTAAATGCCAATTCTTCGCTCAATTGTCCCGAATCAACCAAAGTCTGTACATACGAATGGTCGTGCGAAAGGCGCTTCAATCCGTCTGCGGGATTGAAACAGTAAGCGCGACTGTCGCCACACCAGGCAATGTAAGCAGATTGACCGATTATCCACGCCAAAACTATCGTACTGCCCATCCCTTCTTTTTCCATGTCATTTTGCCCTTCTTCTTTGATTCGCGCATCAGCGGCTACAATGGCTTTTTCGATATACTGTATGATGCCTGCCGAACCGGTAATGACTTCGCCGGTGAGGCGGTCGGCCGAAAACCATTCCTTGATGGTTTCTACCGCTATTTTTGAAGCAACTTCGCCTGCACTCGCACCGCCCATGCCGTCGCAAACAATCAGCAATGCGCCTTTTTCGCCCAAATCAACTTCATTATCGGTTACGAAACTCCATTGATCGGTAGACAAATTATCGGCAAGTTGAAAATTGTCTTCATTGTTAAAACGACCGGCGGCTTCGCACCGGGCTGCCATGATAAATCTTATCGTATTCATTCCCTGTCCACTAACCATTAATCATTATTTAATATCCTTCTACTCTTAATTTTACATCTCCTATGGAAACGATATCCCCCGGCATGATCGGCAAACCCCCGCAAGAAGCCTCGGACGAATTTACAAATGTTCCATTCTTGGATTGTTTCCAATTGTTGGCGCCCATACTTTTCCCTGTCCATTGCCCGTCTCTTATATACCATTGTCCGGCAACTAAATCACCTATTTCCAGCGTACAATGCTTTCGCGAAATATAACTGCTCCGGCTTTCAACGATGATCAAGGTGTTTTGGACGCCGGCGTCATGCCGCCCTACTGTGATCAACCGACGACCATCGCGTAACATCGAATTGAGTTGATAAATTTTGCCGTATTCTTCGCCTTGCATGATCCGTAACAGGATTCCATTTTTCGCAACCATCTGCACAGGATGCATATACGATTTATAGGGTACATCACCGGCACTGTGCGGCATCAACTTTAATACCTCATCAACCGACTGGAGTCGCTTTTTGTAATTGGGTTTCAGACAGCCTTCTATAACAGAGGAAAAGGACGATCCGATAACCGATTCAGCCAACTTTGTCCTGTCCCACCGCTCTTCGCTGCCATTCCTTTTATATGTTTCCAGATCACTCAGGCTTTCTAATCTACCGAAAGGCAATTGCCCGGTGATCAGTTCATACATCATCACGCCGAAAGCAAAAATATCGGTCGTAGGAAGGACGGTGGCGTCTTCTTTGGGTTGTACCTGTTCGGGCGGCATATAGGGATATGTTCCGATGATTTGCTGAGGGACGCCCATGATATTTCGTTCGGTCATTCGCTTATTCCGGTCGCCTGCAATTCCAAAATCGGTCAAAGCGGCCGATCCGTCGTCACGGATCAATACATTTGCGGGTTTCAAATCACGATGTACTTTGCCGCAACTGTGCAAGTCTTTAAATCCGTAAAGTATTTCCTTTCCGATTTTGATCAAATCGAGTTTCGTGTGGTTCATCCATTGTTTCAAATCGCCGTTGGGAAAGTATTCCATCACAATGTACGGATTGCCCTTCACCAATCCGTGATTGACCGTTCGAACCAGATAATGACTGTTAATCCGGCCTGTTTCGTATTCCATATCGAAACGTGCAATGATCTGTTTCCTGATATCCTGTTGCATCTCCCACAACTTCATTAGTTTCAACGCATAAACCATTCCCGCACAATCCTTCACCTTGAAAACCTTCCCAAAAGCGCCTTGGCCAAGTATCTTTTCGACACAATATTGATTGTCAATTATTTCGTCTATGCAGAAATCGCATTTTTGAGCATTGTTATCCATCCGTCTTGCAGATTCGGTTTGGGTCATTCAGGTTGTTTTACTGATTCATAGCCGAATTTGAATGAGCGATTTCCCATCACAATGATATCATCCTGTTTTATTTCAACCTTGGATCCGACATAGACATACGTTGTTTTTAAGGCGCTTTTGTCCTGAATATACCATTTGTCGTCTTCAAAGCTCAACTCGGCTTGTGTTTTTGATGTAATAGTCTGATTAGAAGGCTCCGTATTGCTTCTGTTCAGTTGTATGACATTGCCCGAAAAACGCAACACGGATGCATTGGCCGGTTCGTCGTCGCCGGAAATAAGGGTCAACGAACACCCCGGAGCTTGAATCTGCTCTGCACGCAGCCAGGGCTTTATGGTACTATCCAGCGTTTTACGCTCGCTCATCAAGGGCGCTCCGCAATTCGAACAATAATGGGCGTTTTCAGCAACAAGTACTTTACAGAAAGTGCATGTTTTTTGGGCCGGCTTAGGTATAGCCGGCGTTTGTTTCGGAGCAGGCGGCGTCTCCTTTCGCAGCTCCGGAGTAGGTGGCGGCTCTTTTCGCAGCAATGGTTCTTCGACGGCAGGCGTTTCCTGTTTTTCAACGACAAATACATACTCGCAATGGGGGCACGATTTTTCAACATCTCTGATGGGATAGCCGCATTCAGGACAACCCTTCGCCGTTTTCATTGGAGCAAGTCGTCGAGAAGAAACATTTTCTTCCGGCTCCATCAATCCGGAAAGTGAAGCGTTGCATTTCTCACACTTGGCATTATTTGCGGGATTCTCCCAGCCACAATTTTTGCATCTCATATTCTTTCTTTTAATGTTCCTTATTCTTATGTGTAAAATCACTGCAAAGATACTTTCTCTTTTTTT
>JAIRJR010000322.1 GCA_031260575.1 Tannerella sp. | reverse complement strand
TGTAACTCTGTGCTTTCTCTGTGTAACTCTGTGTCATTTTTTTATTTCACAGAGAATCACAGAGAAGACACAGAGAACCGCGGAGAAAATTATTTCTTATAAACATGATTAAATATCTTGTTTTAGTGACATTATCTTTTGGAGAGGGGAAGGAAGGAATTCATTGTTTATAATCCGGGTCTTGTACCAATACATCCCTTTGAAGTTCAGTTTGCAGAAGCGGTATTGGCCAGTACCTTCTGTTTACACCATATTTGGCGCCCTTCATAAAGGTTCTGAACTCACTATCGCGTGCAATATAATCAGTCAGGACACTCACGTCATAATTTGGCGTTATAGAAGATTGGCCCCAGCGACGCAGGTCGAAGAAACGCTGCCCTTCGGAAGCAAATTCAAGGCGTATTTCCATTCTGACGGCTTCGCGTGCTTTATCCTTACCAATAGATTGGAAATGCCCTGCCGGATATGGTTCGGTTACATAATTGGCTGCCGGTTTGGAAAAGTCAATATTCGGATCGGTAAGAGGAACATTGGAGTTAGGAAATACATTCACACTGTAATATCCCATTACCTTATTGCTTCCTTTGGCTCGATTACGGATTTGATTGACCAATTCCTGTGCATAATCAAATTCGCCGTCTTCGATCGCGATTTCAGCTCTCCAAAGTAGCACATGCGCAAGACGGTGATACCTGAAATTCCGGTTATTATCAAATCCTGCGCCATTTTGAGCAGGAAGATTTGCTCTGAAATGCATATATTTCATAGTCATCCAAGGTCCGCCATTGCTTTGTTCCCTGATCCAGGACATGCCGGTCATAATTGCCCAGTCCAGGTAGGGGATACCTCGCCGTGCAAAAGTCCAGTCCAAACGGACATCAACAGGTGCGGTGGGAGGATCCCAAGCTACTGTGCTCAATACCCCCATGTCATTTTTCAAATGCGGTCTGGTAGTGATATCCAAATAGGGTAATCCTTTATCATCCACTTGAAATGCATCAACAAGACATTGGGAGGGCTGGTAAAATCCCCAACCTCCACCAACGGCTACCGGACCGGAAGCAAATTGGATAGCTCCGGCCAAGCGCATAGATGATTGGCCGGTCGAAGTGCTTGCACACTGCAGTTCAAAGATGGATTCCGAGTTGTTTTCGGTGAGTTCGTTGTAATTATCAAAAAAATTACGCACCAACGAAAACCTTCCACTGCCAATAACCTGATCCAAAAGAGGCTTTGCAGCCGATAGTTTGTTCTGATACAGGAGCGCTTGTGCTTTGAGAGTCAATGCGGCAAATTTAGTAACACGCCCCGGTTCGCCCGCGAAGGATTCGGGTAAATTAGCGATGGCAAAATCCAGGTCGGCTTCGATGTCGGCCCATCCCGGATCGGGATTGGGTATTTCTTCAGCAAACTTACCACCCTGTTCTTCGGGAGTTTTGATATAGGGGATATTCTTGAATACCTTGTTTGCCGAGAAATGGAACCAAGCCCTCAGGTATTTGGCTTCAGCTTCAACTTGTGTGGCACGCGTTGCCGTTAACGGTGTAGAGCCTGCTTGCGCAGCTTTCAGATATAATAGGGTGGAGTTACAGCGCGAAATGCCGTTATAGCAGTCGCGCCATCTTTGCATCATGTATTCATTGTCTACAAGCGTCTCATATCTTTCCACCTGATTAAACGACGACTGGTCGCTGGCGGTCGTACCTTTGTACATATCGTCCGAGGCTCCGCTTCCATAGACCCAGTCGGAACCCATTGCAGATCCGAAAATGTCGCCACGGGTGGTATGTGCATAAGCTCCTGCCAAAAGGCCTTCAACACCGATTGGTGTCTCCATCGTAGTGCCTGCAAGTGCAGCCGGTGGCTGTTTAAGCAGGAAATCCTCGCCACACGCTGTAATGCCAATCATACATCCTGCAAGTACTGCATACTGTATTAAAGAAATTATCTTATTCATTTTCAATAACATTTTTAAGTTTATTAATTAAAATCCAACATCAATTCCAAGCATAAACTGCCTTGGTGTTTGCCATGCACCCATGTCGAGACCATAGTTTCTTGTCGCGTCACGGCCTGTTCCGCTATTGGTTTCCGGATCGAGGCCGGAATATTTGGTGAGCGTAAATAAATTGGTTACCTGTGCATAAATGCGTAATTGGGAGATTACGGACGAATTAAACAGTTTGCCCAAGTTATAACCGATTTGCAGTGTGCGAAGGCGCAAATAGGAAGCGTCTTCGAGTAATGCGGTTGAAGGATTTTGGTTAATGGTAGAGGGGTTGCCGGTTTCGGCTTTGGGAAGAGTGGCTTTACCTTGTAAGTAAGGGCTTCCCCACGATTTGTATAAGCTCTCCCAGCTACGTCCACCAATAAACTGATCGTAATCAAGCCATCTGCGCACATAATTCATTACCTTGTTGCCATAACTACCGTAGAATTGACCGGTTATATCAAATCCCTTGTATGACAGGTCGAAATTTAGACCGCCTGTAAATTTGGGATGGGGCGAACCGATGTAAGTACGGTCGGCGGCTGTGATTTCATTGTCGCCATTAACGTCTTTGAATTTATAGCGGCCGGCTTGATTATAACCCAATATGAGTTGTCCCGTTTTTTCATCAATCGTAGGACCCATCCCGAAAGCGATCGGGTGTGCATCAGCTTCTGCCTGAGTCTGAAAGATGCCTTCAACTGTATATCCGAAAAATTCGGGGAAAGCACGGCCTGATTCGGTACGAGTATAGACTTGTTGGCGTTGAGCGCCTCCTTCAAGAAATTCGCCTTTGGCTCCCGATAATTTGATGATTTTGTTTTGATAGGACGAAATGTTTAAACCCAACCGGTATTGCAAATCACGACCCAATGCCGTGCCGCTGTAACCCAAATCCAGGTCGAAACCCTTGTTCTCCATTTCGCCGACATTGACCGACGGGGTAGAAACACGGCCTGCAGTCGCAGGAATTTGTTTAGGATAAAGCATATCGGTTGTATTGCGTTTCCAAATGTCGAAAGTAACCGATAAACCATTGCGAAGCGAAGCGTCGACACCCAGATTCACAGCAGTCGTTGTTTCCCATTTTACGTTGGTAATACCATAAAGGTCTTGACGGAAACCGGTTGTTCCCTGCGAGCCGTTAGCGCCATTAAATGCGTAATACGTACCTTGAACATTATCCCATTGGAACCTATAAGTTGAGTAACTGTTGTAATTACCCATTTGGTCGTTACCTGTCATACCGTAACCAAATCGGAGCTTAAGATTATTTAACCAAGTTTTTGTCGGAGCCATAAATGATTCTTTCGAAACAACCCATCCGGCCGACATGGCAGGGAATACACCGTAACGGTAGTCGGCTGCGAAACGCGATGAACCGTCGCGCCTGATTACGGCTTCCAGCATATACTTGCCGTCAAATACATAATTCAGACGTCCAAAAACAGAAAATATGGCCCATTCTCTATTCGTGCTACCGTTTTGTTGATTGTCGATTCCGCTACTCAATTCCATATAATTCGGGTCACGTATATCTAAATAATTATTACGCCGAGCTGTCATTTCATAATAGAAATTGGATATGGCTTCAGTACCTGCAATAATTGTAAAATCGTGCAAACCGATGCTTTTTTTGTATTCCAGCGTATTGGTCCAATTCCATTGCCTGGAGAAATCATAAGTCATTTGCACATTATCAATGGTGCTTCCTCCTTCACTGTGCGAGTAATCTTGAAATTGCATAAATTTGTGGAAGAGATTACCGTAGTTCAAAGCAGCAAGGGTTCTGAACTGCAAACCTTCGATAATATTGATGTTGGCATATATATTACCACTAAGATTCAGACGTTCGCGTTTTCTGTCCTTTTCATAATAAAGAACTCCGAGCGGGTTGCGTGCATTGCCAAGCGGTCCTGCGGCGGCTCTTGAACCGGCATAATTCCCTCCAACATCATAAACCGGAACAATAGGCTGTATACGGTATGCCCACGATATAGCCGAATCTTCCGAATTGTTAGTCAATTGTCCGAATTGATTGGTAAACGCAGCAGTTACGGATTGACCGATTGTAAGCCATTTATTCACATCGGTTCTGATGCTCGAACGGAGGTTGAATCGGTCGTAACCGGTATATTTTAATACACCCTCATTTTTCAAATATCCCAAAGTAAACGAATAAGTCGTTTTGTCGCTACCACCACTTACACTCAATGATAAATCTGAGTAAAAGGCATCCCTTTCAATCTCTTTAAACCAGTCTGTACCTTCCTTGTTGGCTCTGGTAATCAGATTCGGGACATCTGAAGCTTTACTCCATTTGTATTTGGATTCATCAACTTGTCCGATTACACCTCCTAAAGGATTGATATAATCAGGAATTACTGGGGTAGGGCCTGATCCGTATAACTGGTGTTGATGAGGCTTGCCATCATTATCAAACTGAAGCCAAAGCAATTGCCCATATTCCATGGTGTTCAAGAATTTGTAATGGTTTGGGTTGTTTTGGAAACCTGCTCTCATGTTAAGCGTCACATTTACACGTTCGTTCTTTTTCCCCATCTTGGTCGTTACCAAGATAACACCATTGGCTGCCCTCGTTCCGTAGATAGCTTGTGCGGCAGCATCTTTCAAAACGGTGATTGTTTCGATGTCGTTGGGGTTTACCGTCCCGCCCGGTACGCCATCAACAACCCAAAGCGGGCTGGTGTCGTTGATTGTACCCAAACCGCGGACTCTCACATTCGGGTTTGCACCGGGTGTGTAGGATTGTGTGACAAATAAACCCGGAACGTTCACGAGCGCTTCACCTGCAGTTACAGCCGCTATTTTTTGAATATCACCGGCTTTTACAGTCGAAACAGCACCTGTCAATTCGCCTGCTTTACGCGAACCGTATCCAACAACGACCAATTCTTCCAGGCTTTGAGAGTCTTCCCTGAGTTGAACATTGAATACACGATTGTTACCCACTGGAATTTCCTGTGTCACATAACCGACATAGGAAAATACCAACACGGCGGAAGAAGGTACCTGTGGAATGGAAAATTTACCGTCGAAATCGGTAATAGTCCCAGATGTAGTACCTTTCACGGAAACGTTCACCCCGATCAAAGTTTCTCCGCTCTGATCCGTGACGGTCCCCGTCACTGTGCCGGTCTGGCCGAACGCCGACGCTGCACACCATAGCAGCAGAAAAGCCATATAAGCCGATAGACTTTTCCGCATTTTTGTTTGTTTGTTAGTTAAAAATTTTCTCATACATATTGTTTTATATTACAAAAAAAAATAATTATCTTCTGATTTACGTTTCTTTTACCCATTTCTGAGTTAAAAGGGTTGGTTGTTAATCACATACATTTCTACAAAAAAAAACTGCATCGATTATAATTTACAGTCTACATTAAAGGGTCGTTTAAATTCGTCTCTAAAACGCAGCAAATATAGGAATAATTAACAATATTGCATATTTTTTATTAAATAATTCACAAGTGGTTGTTTTTTTTGGCGAAAAACCTTTGTTTTTTATGGATTGTCGAATTTAAACGACCCTTTAAATTCGACAATAATCCGGCATGATTTTTCATCATATCCTGTTTGAGATGCCCTGTACAATGATTTGCGTCGAAAACGAAATCCGATAAACGCCACATAAACTCATTTTCTTCTTTTTTTTAAAATTAGTTAATTGTTTTTTATTTTTTCGCAGGAAACGGGTTTTTTTCCGATTTTTATCTGCCCGTTTGATATATCCAAAATTTCATGTACATTTGCTTCCTGTAATCAAAGTTAAACAAGCAGCATTTAATAAAACAATCGATGAGTACATTTGTTATCGAAGGCGGGCATAAACTTTCCGGCGAAATCGTTCCGCAGGGCGCGAAAAACGAGGCGCTGCAAGTGATATGCGCGGTATTGCTGACACGCGAACGGATCATGATCCATAATGTTCCCAATATTTTGGATGTCAATAACCTGATTCAACTATTGCGCGATATGCAGGTGAAAGTTGAATGTACGGACGACTGCCGGACCTATTCCTTTCAGGCCGATTCATTAGACTTTGCATGCTTCGATTCGGTCGATTTTTTGCAACGGATGGCTTCATTGCGGGGGTCTGTTATGATGATAGGCCCTTTATTGGCACGTTTTGGAAAAGCCATACTCCCCCAATTGGGAGGCGATAAAATCGGACGCCGGAGGGTGGATACACACATCACAGGGATTCAAAAAATGGGAGGACGTTTTGCGTACGATAGTCAACGTCAACGATATGAAATCAATACAGATGGACTGCGGGGCGGTTATTTGTTGTTGGATGAAGCATCCGTGACGGGTACAGCCAATATTTTGATGGCATCTGTATTAGCCGGTGGCATCACAACCATTTACAATGCAGCCTGCGAGCCATATATCCAACATCTTTCGGCTATGTTGAATCGAATGGGGGCACGCATATCCGGGATCGGTTCGAATTTACTTACGATTGAGGGGGTATCGTCGTTGTCCGGAGTCGAACATACCATTTCGCCCGATATGATCGAAGTGGGCAGTTTTATCGGGATGGCCGCCATGACAGGATCGGATATCGTGGTCAAAAATACAGGTTATGACAGGTTGGGAATCATTCCCGAATCGTTTCGCAGGGTGGGTATCCGGGTCGAACAACAGGGCGACGATATTCACATTCCCGCACACGACACCTATGAGATCGAAACGTTTATGGATGGCTCAATCATGACCATTGCCGATGCGCCATGGCCCGGACTGACGCCCGATTTGTTAAGTGTCTTTTTGGTGGTTGCCACTCAGGCGACCGGTAGTGTTTTGATTCATCAGAAAATGTTTGAGAGCCGCCTGTTTTTTGTTGACAAACTGATGGATATGGGAGCGCGGATCGTGTTGTGCGACCCGCATCGCGCTACCGTCATCGGATTAGGTAACCGTCTGAAATTAAAAGCGACAAAGATGGTATCGCCTGATATACGCGCCGGTATTGCTTTATTGATTGCTGCCATGAGCGCCGAAGGAATAAGCCGGATTGACAACATTGAACAGATCGACAGGGGTTATCAGGCGATTGATAAACGTTTGAATCGTCTCGGGGCGCACATCATACGAAGTTAAGGGACAATGATCATCGAAGAAAACCATTCGTTAGAAAATCTGAATACATTTCACCTCGTGGCTAAAGCCCGGTGGTACGTGGAGTATGCTTCCGAAACAGAATTAGAAAACTTCCTGAAAGATGACAGATTCCGAAATCTACCGGTTGTCGCGTTAGGTTGTGGAAGTAATATGTTGTTTTTAAGCGATTTTGATGGAGTAGTCGTACGTTCGGCCATCAAAGGGATTACCATCGTAGCGGAATCGGACCAAAGTTTGTTATTGCGTGTAGGGGCGGCTGAAATCTGGGATGATGTGGTCGCTTATGCAGTCGGAAAAGGTTTTGGCGGTATTGAAAACCTTTCCGCTATTCCGGGACAGACAGGCGCTGCCGCTGTGCAGAATATCGGAGCTTATGGCGTAGAAATCAAAGATGTAGTCGACAGCATTGAAGCCATGAACCGGTTAACTTGCGAAAAACGGATTTTTTCGAATGCCGAATGTTTATTTGATTATCGATCAAGCATTTTTAAAGACACATCCCCATATATAGTAATGTATGTGAATTTGCGCTTGCAAAAAAAACCGGATTTTCACCTTGGATATGGAAACTTGAAAGATTATTTCAGGTCAGACCATTCATTGACATTGCAAAATATACGTGAAACCATCGTCGGTATCCGCAAAAACAAACTACCCGACCCGAACGTTTTAGGCAATGCGGGCAGTTTTTTTATGAATCCGGTTGTAACGAACGAAAAATTAGAACAAATCCAAAAAAAATATCCTTCGATTCCTTTTTTTCCGGCCCAAAATGGCTTCTTCAAATTATCAGCCGGATGGATGATCGAACAATGCGGACTGAAAGGAAAACGTTTTGGCCGTTGCGGAATCTATGAACATCAAGCACTTGTGATTGTTAATTATGGAGGCGCTACCGGAAGTGAAATTGCACAATTGGCAAGCGATATCTGCCAAACCGTCTATCAACGCTTTGATGTAGAATTGATGCCGGAAGTGAAATATGTGGTGTAATCATCTTGCGATTATACGGCCTTGTCATCAACAAGTCTCACATCTGCGCCATAATGGCAGAGTTTTGTCATTTCTTTCTTCTTTTTGCCGGATAGAAACTTTTTCTTCATTTTGGCATAATAATTGTTTATTCTTTCCTGTTCAATGAATAATTTAAACTCAAAAAATATATGGGAAAGATAATTGGAATCGATTTAGGAACGACTAACTCATGCGTTTCGGTACTTGAAGGCAATGAGCCTATCGTCATCACGAACAGTGAAGGGAAACGTACCACTCCTTCGATCGTGGCCTTTGTGGAAGGCGGCGAGCGCAAAGTGGGCGATCCTGCCAAACGGCAGGCTATTACGAATCCCACGAAAACGATTTTCTCTATTAAACGTTTTATGGGCGAAACATACGACCGTGTGCAGAAAGAAATCTCGCGCATACCTTATAAAGTGGTACGCGGTGATAACAATACGCCTCGTGTCGATATTGACGGACGCCTGTTTACGCCACAGGAAATCTCGGCAATGGTGCTGCAAAAAATGAAAAAAACGGCTGAAGATTATCTGGGACAGGCAGTTACGGATGCAGTCATCACCGTTCCCGCTTATTTCAGCGATGCGCAACGCCAGGCAACCAAAGAAGCGGGCGAGATCGCAGGCTTAACCGTCAAACGGATTGTCAACGAACCCACTGCGGCATCATTGGCCTATGGATTGGATAAAGTTTCGAAAGATATGAAAATAGCCGTTTTCGACTTAGGCGGCGGAACGTTCGACATCTCGATCCTCGAATTGGGCGGCGGCGTGTTTGAAGTGAAATCGACAAACGGTGATACACACCTTGGCGGCGACGACTTCGATCATGTGATCATCGACTGGTTGGCTGAAGAATTTATCAGAGAAGAAGGGATTGATCTGCGGAAGGAACCGATGGCGCTTCAACGGTTGAAAGAAGCAGCCGAAAAGGCGAAGATAGAGCTTTCGAGTACGACAAGCACGGAAATCAATCTGCCGTATATCATGCCGGTAAACAATATACCCAAGCATTTGGTGAAATCATTGACACGCGCCAAATTCGAACAACTCTCCGATTCGCTGATCCGGGCGTGTATCGGGCCTTGTAAAAAAGCGCTTTCGGATGCAGGCATGACGCCTTCCGATATCGACGAAGTGATTTTAGTCGGAGGCTCGACACGTATTCCCGCTATTCAGGAAATGGTAGAGAAATTCTTTGGCAAAGCGCCCTCAAAGGGGGTAAACCCGGACGAAGTGGTTGCCGTCGGCGCAGCCATCCAAGGCGGTGTGATGAGCGGCGAAGTAAAGGATGTGGTTCTGTTGGATGTGACGCCTTTGTCGTTGGGCATCGAAACCATGGGCAGCGTAATGACCCGTCTGATTGACGCCAATACCACCATTCCGACCAAAAAATCCGAGACATTTACGACGGCAGCCGACAACCAACCTTCTGTCGAAATTCATATCCTGCAAGGCGAACGTCCCCTCGCAAGGGATAACAAATCCATCGGACGCTTCCACTTAGACGGCATCCCACCCGCCATGCGCGGCACGCCTCAGATAGAAGTCACTTTCGATATCGACGCCAATGGGATATTGAATGTGTCAGCCAAAGATAAAGGCACCGGAAAAATACAAAGCATCCGCATCGAAGCCTCCAGCGGTCTGACTGATGCGGATATCAAACGGATGAAAGACGAAGCGGCAGCCAATGCCGAAGCCGACAAAAAAGAAAAAGAGCGCATCGACAAATTAAATCAAGCCGACAGCATGATTTTCCAAACCGAAAAGCAACTGAAAGAATTAGACGACAAGATACCGGCAGACAAAAAGTCGCAGATTGAAGCCGCGCTAAACAAACTGAAAGAAGCGCACAAAGCACAAGACCTGTCCGGCATAGATGCAGCAATGGCCGAAGTCAACAGCATCTTCCATACCATCAGCCAGGAAATATACAACACCCAACAACAATCCGGAGGCGGCGCCCAAGGCGGCAACCCATTTGACGGCGGAAACAACCCCTTCAGCGGCAGCGCCCCCGGCAGCAACAACAACCCCGGCAAACCCAACGATGGCGGCGTGACCGATGTGGATTTTGAGGAAGTGAAATAAAATCATTTAAAATCAATAAAGAATTAAGAATTAAAAGAGAGCGGTAAATCAAATGTTTACTGCATAGATGAAACAACTATTTTTTTTAATTTTAACATGTATCACTGTTGTTGCCTACGCGCAAACAGGTTTAGTAAAAGGCAGACTTGTTGGTGAAGG
>JAIRJR010000283.1 GCA_031260575.1 Tannerella sp. | reverse complement strand
GTCTGTTAGCCGATCATGTCCCTTTCATCGGGGCTTTTAATTGCTCTGAAGTTACAAAGGTAACAATCGCGGGTAACACACTCAACGAGTTGACATGGAACGATTTTAGGGACAGTTTTTATAAAATCCCTGCCGAAGAAAGAAAAGATTGCTGCTGGTTTCTTAATGAGACTGTACTCAACCATATCGCAAACATCGAGGACACAACAGGCCGCCCGATTTGGCGGCGCCCAACAGACGCAATGCCGGGGAAATTGGACTTGTACCCTTATCACGAAGTTTCGATACTTCCGCAGATTGCCGACATCAAGGCTGATCAGCCCTTTGCTATCTTTATGAACCCTCGCCGTATTCAGCACGGAAACCGGAAGGGCATCGAAATTAAGAAATTCGATGGCACTACTGAAAGCATGGAATATGGGGAGTTGTTTTTGCGCTTTCGCACGCGGGACGGTTTCCTTGTAACAAGACCGAAAGGAAATATCGTTATTCTGAAAACAAAAGCATAAAAAATGTTTTAGTTCTTTGACAAACACAACGGCAGGGGAATATCTTTTGCCGTTGTCAGTGAAGGATTAACCAATAAGGTAATCATAACTAAGAGGAGGAAAACGGCTGTCCGGAGAAAACTCCGGACAGCATCTTTTTCTACCCTTCTAACGATTGTGGTTTTTTGTAATAGTCTGGATATGCTTCATACAATGCCGCTTCAATGGTTTGTGGTTCAAAATGATAATCAATGTTAAATTGTGGCATGCTAGTTATTTCTGATAGGCTTGTATAACCCCATTCTGCATTTTGCAAGTCGCCGTTTAGGATGGAATAACCGAACATCAAATCTTCCTTGTCATACTCGCAGATATAAATGTCTGTGCCGCCATAGAAATAATGAAAGATTGCAGGGTGTTCTTTTGCCCCGTCTGTTGCGCCAATAGCAGGGCATAAATGCAATGCGGTTTCTAGTTGCTTTATTGCGTCTTGAAATTCATTGAGGTTCTGTTTTGTTATATAAAGTTGCTGACATGGAATGAGGGCGGCTACTTCCTTCGGTATTGCTGTTAAGGTTTCCATTTGTTTTTCTCCTTGATAAAATGCCCCGGCATACGCCGGGGGTGTAAAATTAGACCGCTATTTTAAACTGGTGATTTTTCTTTTCTTTTTCCTCCTTTTCTACTTTTTGGCTGCCTTTTCTGGCTCTTAGTTCGTCTATTGTTTCTTTATTGCCGATGTTCCTTTTTGCCCTGCCGGAATATACCCATGCTTTGTGTTTTCCTGTAAACCAGAAACCAAGCTCTTTTAATTGGTCTTTGACTGACTTTGAATTGAAACAATAAATCCAGTAACCTATGATTTCTATTTCACAATCGAAGTTAATAATTTTTTGTAAAATGTCTTGAAATGGTGTTTCTGCGCTGGGGTCGGGTTTCCAGTCTTTATCCTGATAGTAGGAATAAAAAGACTGCGAAACAAAGTTTTTCAAGAAAGCGTTAAACTGCAAAATAATCTCTTTTGTAATTGCTTCGCCTTCTTGCCCTGCGTGGTCGGGGTGGTGTTGCATTAGCAATTCCCGATAACGTTTTTTTGCTTCTTCTACTGATTGGCAGTTTGTAAAATAGTTCATTTGCAAAACTCCTAAAAACATAATTTATTCGGTAACCATGACCGAAATTGAAACCTAAAATAATAAAAGTTGTTTACTGTCTAAAACAGGAAACGGAATGGTGCATGACGGATAACGGCTGTAAAGGTAGTTAATGTATTCGTGTGCTTGCGGTACAGTGTGAAAAAAGCGAGATTGCGAAAGCCGGGAATTGATAGAGGGAACGAGAAAAGGATAATATTCTGGTGTTGAATGTAACGACAAACTGACTAATGACGGGCGACCGCAGGATAGTTTGTACCCTGTTACCACTTGATAATATAGACGCATAAAAAAGCCCCCTAACCACGAAAAGATATGTTGCAAGCCCAACGCTTACGAATGAAACCCCACCATTGTTTTTCCCCGGAGGGAATGGCGGAGGGAACCCTAGGGGTTCACACTTGATACCTCTAGGGAGGTGCCGCCATTTCTGTAGGGGAAAAACGAGCCGCTTTAGCGGCTCTGGGACTAATGCCAAAATAAGGAAAAATTGCGGAGCAATTTTGTCCGACTGGGGGCGTTACGGGGGTTTGCAGACCCCCGTTGAGTGGGGGAGCGGAAAAGCCGGAGGCTTTGGAGCGAGGGGAGAGACTTCTCCCCTTCTTAATTAAAAGGTATCTATAATATAGAAGAAAAGACAGATTTTTGACTAAAACGGTAACTTGAAAATGATGATTTTTTTAACCCATTTTTTTGAGTTCGGTTGATCGTACGCTTATGGCAGTTCCAAGGTCAGACATAATGCCATCTTGAAACCGCTTTATTGCTTCATCAGAGAAAGAAGCCATTGAGAAGAGTTGAGGGCTGTCGATTTCTAGCGCTTCGGCAATACGCTCCAGCATTTCTGGAGAAGGAAACTTATTTTTTTGTTCAATTTGACTTATATAGTGTGCAGACGTTCCTATTTTTTCAGCCAATTTTTCTTGTGTTATGCTTAATGCACGACGTCTTTTCTTAATATTTTGCGCCAATAAAGCCCTCAAATTCGTCATTAAGGTAATTTTAGTAGTCTATGATAAGAGCTATCAGTTCCTAATAGTGAGAATTATGCAGTATTTATTGACTATTATTCCTAAAAGGTATATATTATGAATATAGAATGTTCCTTTTAGGTACATTTCTGCTGTTTTGAGACAGGATTGTACTAACAAAAAGAGAGCAAGGCGCAGGTAGCCAGAGGATAAGAGACCCCTTAAAGTTCCTATCTTTGCTTCCTGTTCCTTGCTCTCAATTAACACAAAAAAATATATTCTAAATAACTCTCTTTATACGATTTTCTTTGCGGGGTTTTGCCTGTGGATAATCACCGTCAACATAACCTAATGTGATGTGGATTTTGGCTTCAAGGCTGTTGTCAATGCCCCATTCATTTTGTAGTTTCTGTCCCACATCACTTGAAAAAGTATCTTCGGCACGGGCTACGATACAGGAACCAATGCCAACGGAATAAGCAGCCAATACAATGTTTTGTGCGGCTACAAAACAATCGGCGGCAGAATATAGGAAATTTTTTGGTGCGAAAAGTGTTAAAACTGTAGGTGCGCCATAAAAGCCGCTTTGTATGGATGTATCATCCGCTATACTCGGTTGGTCTTTAGAGATATAAAATTTATCTGTAGAAACTGAACCTCTAAAGGCGGCTTTGTTTATTTTGCCTAGAGTTTCGTTAATTTCTGACTTTTGACATACAACAATAACGGTTGATTGCCTGCCGCCAGCATTAGGGGCGTATAGCCCTGCTGAAAGGATAGTATCCAGTTCTTCATCTGTAATTTGTTTTGGCAGGTATTTCCGTATTGTTCTGCAATTAAGCATACACTTGATAACTTCATTCATTTTCATATCTCCTTATGCAATGGCTTTCCAGCATTGAGGGTCAGCGCTGTATGGGTTTTGGGTGTAACCATAAGCCACTGCCGGACATCCTCGGCAAAAACGTAACAGCTCACATTTAGAGCATTTTTCAAAAACTTCATAGCTGCGGTATTTGTCCATTTTTTCACTAAGAAAAACGTCAGCAAGATTGTCTGTAAATACATTCCCTACTATGCTGTCCATGCGGCGGCAGGCGTATATATCCCCATTGGGAATAATTGTCAGGTGTGAAATGCCGCAGTTGCAACCGTCATAAATTATTTTTTCATCTAACCCATCGGGGATGGTGAATAATCCTTTTTCATAAAGATAAAGTTTCCATAGGTGGTCTTTTAAGTTGAACCTTGTATCGCTGTCTTTGTATTGTTCAAACCTTAGCCAGCATTTTTCCAAAAGTTGCCTGTATTGGGCAGGGTCAATATGTTGCTCCTTGCTGTTGATATTTGAAGTCGTATCAAAACAGGTCGGGCAGTATCGGGCAAAGGCAAAAATTTTAACTTGATGAGAAACTGCAAGGTCGATGATGTCCGGTATCTGTGTTATGTTCGTGCCGGAAACTGTTGTCATAATGACACTGCGTATGCCTGATTTATTTATGCAGTCAATCTTTTCAAGAGTGGTACTAAAAGAACCTTTTTTACGGATTTGGTCATGTGTTTCCTGTAAGCCGTCAATGGATAATTGATAACGCTCACAACCGTATTCCTTCAGCCTTTTGCATACTTCATCTGTCAAGTGAAATGGATTACCCATTATTGAAAAATCTATACTTTTAATTTTTAGCAGTTCGAGCAATTGCCAAAAATTATTGTGTAATATAGGGTCGCCGCCTGTGATATAGAAGTATGGAATACGATTTAGCTTATTGCACATATCTTCACAGTTTTTTAGCACAGATAGCATATTGTCCCATGACATTTCTACAAGCGGGATATTGTTGTCTTTTGAAAAAATATAGCAATGTTCGCAACATTGATCGCAATTATCAGTAATATGCCATTGAAAACTAAAATATTTATCCACAGTAAACCCTGTTCAGAAATTTTATATATGCCGCCTCCGGTTTTAATAAATCTCCGAAACCGAAGGCTGAGGCATATACAGAGCTATTTCTTGTCGTCTGCTCCGCAAGCGCTTGGTTTTTCTTTTTCTTTGTCATCCCCTGCTCCACAGGATGAACCACAAGCACTCGGCTTTTCTTTTTCCTTATCA
>JAIRJR010000244.1 GCA_031260575.1 Tannerella sp. | reverse complement strand
TCCATCGACCCGAAAGCCCAGCGGCCAGTCGCGGATCGCTTCGCTGATGGCTACGGTCCGGGTCACTAAACCCTTTTCATCCACCTGATGCAATACCGGCCCGCCGAAATTTCTTGTTTCCTCATCGTATTCACAGGCGAGAATATGTATTATCCCGTCAGTATCAGCCGATAGCCAAAAAAGTTGGTTTTCCGCTGAAATGCCAAGCGGAAACACTTCTGCGGGAAGACCATCCGCATTTTCTAAATCATTCAAATCAACCCGCGCAAGAACAATCTGTTCATTTTCATTTGCTAAATAATATAGCTGGTTTCCAAAGACTTCTTCGCCGTATGTGATGTGATGTGGCACGGAAAGCGGAATCTCGATATACGATGCGCCAGCCACCCTCTTTTGCTCCGCCACTTTTGATGATGTAGTGCTTTCATCAACGCCCTTGCCACATCCGGTTAGACTAAAAAATATTATCATTAGCAATAAATAAAACGTCCTTTTTTTCATAAATATCTTTTTGTTCATCTTCACTCCTTTTCGGCTCATTCAGCCTGAAAATACCTTGGCACTCTCAAAGAACACGAAAGCCGCCGTGAGATGGGCGGCAGATACGTGTTTAATCCATACATGCTATCATTGATTTTTGATCAATAATTCACGCTGTTTTTTGCTTGTTTTAACCCATTAACTCCAAGCTTGAGGTGGGGTTTGCATTACGCCAAGTTCAGCACCTGCCCCAAAACACTTGGGGCTGCACGGGCTGCACCAGTTGATGTTTGCACCATATGTCGCTATTGAGCTAGGGCGCTTTTTCTTTTTGTTTATTTTCATACTTATTATCTCCTTTCACATCCTTGCTTAGTTTAGGCGTTTGCGAAACGCCACACGCCTTGATTTTCAAGGCTTTTTACTTTATTAAAACGAAACAACTCCTCACCGGTTTGTGATATAATGTAAGTGCGAACCAACAATTAAATCACATCCACCAAGAAAGGAGTTGTACCTATATGATACCATACAAACAGCTTTCTTTGGCAGATATTTATGAAGATTGCCAAAATAAATTCGAAGATGATAAACCCGCATTCCTTGAATTACTGGAAACCCACATAAATTTCGATGAAATTGTCCCGGTTCAATTTAGAAAACATTACTATCTGTCAATCGGCAGAAATCGTGATTACCCATTATTCGCTATGCTCTGGGCTCTCATTTTACAAAAAATCCTTTCCATCCCGACCGACACCCTGCTGTTAATCATCCTCGGATACTCAAAGCCGTTAAGGGAATTCTGCGGTTTTGATAAGGTTCCTGACCCTTCAAAAATTACCCGCTTCAAACAAGATTTCCTAAGTGACTTACAATCGTTTTTTGATGTCCTCGTTGATATCACTGAGCCGATATGCCAACAAATCGATGCCGCGAAAGCTTCAATGATTATCTTCGATTCTTCCGGCATTGAAGCATATGTCAGGGAAAACAATCCTAAATACGCTGACCGTATCATAAAGCAACTGAAATCTTATGCTAAATCAATGGGCTTTTCAAAAGGTTACGACCCTTACAAAGCGGCTTACGGTTCAATGCCTTCATGTGCCGGCTCCGAATCCGAAATAAAACAGTTATATATAAACGGCCATTTCTGTTATGCTTATAAGTTTGGTCTTGTTACGAATGGCTTAGGCATAGTCCGCCACATTGATTTTTATGACAAGGATTACTTCAAAGCCCATCCCGAAATCACTTTAGAGAAAAAGTCCGATTCACCCGACGAAGATAAATCTGTCCATGATGCAAGGTTATTGCTTCCAACCCTGATCGACTTTTTCAAAAAGCATCCGCTTATAAATCCTAAAACCTTTCTTGGCGATTCGGCCTTTGACGCGGTAAGCATCTACCGTGACCTGCTTAAAGGTGATACCTTTGGCTTTAACCGCCACTTTGAGAAAGCGTATATACCGTTAAACCGCCGTTCGCCTTTAGTAAATCCCGATTGCCCCATAAATGAGGATGGCATTCCGTGTTGCCCCAATGACCATTCGCTTCCCATGAAACCGGAGGGCAATACCTCACATCTTCGCTGTGGGCTTAAAACATTTAAATTCGTCTGCCCCAAGATGAACTGGGTAAAATGTGATGACGGCAAGCACCGGCGTAAAACCGCCTGCGATAATCCATGCACCGCTTCTCCTTGTGGGCGGATGACTTATATTTATCCGGAACGCGACCTCCGGACTGCTCCAGGTGCCATCCGTGGCACTTTAGAATGGGATAAAACTTATAAAAACCGTGCTGTCATCGAGCGTACTATCAACTACTTTAAGGATAATCTCTGCCTTAAAGACCGGAAAACGAGGAATTCCAAAACTCTTCATGCCGATTTACTGCTTTCCGGCATAGCCCAGCTCCTTATTGTTATGGTGGCAAATGAAATCGGCAAGCCTGAACATCTAAGGAGCATGAAGCGGCTTATCGCCTGACTCCGGTAACTGAATATTGCCTAGGGGCTGTTAAATCACGTTAATTGTAGCCATTTTCCTAATCTTGGGGATTCTGCATGGCAGAATTCCGTCCTTGTTTGGAATCAAGAGGGGCTATCGGGAAATGAGTATTTCCCGTCCAGCCCTCATGTAAAATGAACAAACCCGACGGATAGAGCATTCGAAGCTCATAATTATCAGTCGGGTTTGATTTTATTTATCATTAAA
>JAIRJR010000202.1 GCA_031260575.1 Tannerella sp. | reverse complement strand
AGCGCTCAATACCAATAGGATATAAGTGGCTCTTCGTTTCATTCTTACCTGATTTTTATGCTGCTTTTACCGTTTATTATTTTAATGACTTGAATTTGGACAGGTATTCGTTCGGTCATTTCGGTAACATGGGAAATAACGCCGATTTTGCGTCCCTGCGTTTGAAGGCGTTCGAGTGCATCCATAGCTACACGCAGCGTATCGGCATCCAAAGAACCGAACCCTTCGTCAATAAACAAAGACTCTACACTCATCCGGCTTGATGACAACGAAGATAATCCCAGCGCCAACGCTAACGAAATCAGGAACGATTCGCCGCCCGAAAGGGAGTGTACCGAACGTACCTCCGACAACATATCCAAATCAACTACCTGCAAGGATAGCGAATCGGATGAAACGCGTTCTAATACATAGCGTTGCGAAATATCTTTGAGGCGCTTATTTGCATACCCCAACAACACATCTAATGTATATCCTTGCGCCAACACCTTAAATTTTGAGCCGTCGGCAGAACCTAACAGTTCGTTGAGTTTCCGCCAGTTTTCAGCAGTCGTTCCTTTTTCGGCAAGCTCTTTTTCAAATTGCTTGATTCGTATTTTTCCTTTTTCGTGGTTTGTAAATAATACACTTATCTCAGTGACCCGTTCTCTTCTTTGGTTGAGCCATTGTGTTTTTTCGTCTTTAGCGATGTTTAATAATTCTTTCGTCTCCTCGTCGGCTGGCTTGACGTTCGCTTCTTGGTGTTCAACAGCTACTCTTTGCCGTTCGGCAAGCGTTGTGTAAGCCGCTAACTCATTTTTTTTGAGTTTGTCCAACGATTCTCGTTCTGTTGTCAGCCAAATAGTATCTTTGGAGAGTAGCGATGTCAATTCTTCGATTGTCAGGTGGTCTTCTCTTCCTGACAACCATTCTGTAACAGATGTTTCCAAAGATACGATGCTATTTGTCAATCGTGAAATGGTATCGGTTATTTGAGTGATCATTCCCGATATGTTTTCACCTTTTGCGATCAGGCTATTTTGTGATTCGGTCGCTTTGGCGATTTGGGCGTCTGCTGTTTTTAACCTTTCTACGTATATTTTTTCGACTTCATCCGCTTTTTTGCCATTCAGCAACTCTTTTCGTTTGTTTGTCAGTTGTTCCAATTCGGCAAAAATGGTTGTTCGTTTCGTTTGTTTTTCGCTGAGGTTAACGGTTAATTCTGTTAATCGTTCCTTGAAGGTAGTCAGCGCCAGATTTTGTGCGGCAAGCTGTTCAGCAAATGATGCTTGCAGTGCGATATTCTCTTTCCATTTTTTTGAAATGGTTTTAAGTTCATTGTTAAGCGTATTGTTTTCATAACGGATATTCCAGTCGGGGATGGCTTGCATTGCTTCGGATAGTTTTGCATAAGAGACGTGGCGCTGATTTTTGTAGCTTGCAATAAGTGATTGCAAACGAATCATTTCTTCTTTTCGATTGGTAATACTTCCGGCAAGGCGCTCTATATCAATGGCGACCGTCGCTTTCGCATCGTTTAATGCTTTCTCTTCAAGACTTTCGGCAATCACTCCGCTAATAGGGTGGTGCGTGCTGCCACAAACGGGACAAGGCTCGTTCACCACCAATTTTGCCCGTAAAATAGCAATCTCGGCCGGCAGAATATCATTTAATCGCTTGGCTTCGGCTTGCTGGAAGGTCAGTTGTTGAACCTCTTTTTCTAACGCTTCACTTGTTGATTTGAGTAAGTTTTCGTTACCGGAAACCTGTTTTTCCGAAGATTGGGTGTCGCTAATGAATGATACAATTAGGTCAATTTTTGAAACAATTTCCGTGTAATATTCGTTTGCAGTAAACCATCGGGCTATTTCATCCTGCGATTTTTGGATGGATAGGATGTTATTTTCACACGTCTTGATGCTTGTTTCACATTTCGTTTTTTGTCCGGCAGTTAGAAAAACCTCTTTCTCTATGTCGGCATGGCTTTTTGTGATTCCTTCTATTTGAACATCCAATTTGCGCGCTTCTTTGACTTGAGGCTCAATATTCTGCCACTCAGCAGAGAGTAAACTTTTCGTTTCCTGACAGGTTGCTAAAAACACTTTTGCCTTGAGAAGCGATTCATTGTTTGAAACGCTCAAAGCCTGTTGCCCTCTAAGCGATGCTTCAGCGGAAACAAACAATTTTTTGTCATTCTCAAGCTGCTTGTAACGGTCTCTGACTTGCTGTACGCTCTCAATACGAGCTAAATAATCGAAACGTGGTTTTGCCTCCTCAATCACCTGCTTACTTTTTTCCAAGTCATTTTGTGCAGTGGTGACAAGCGCTGTTAGCTGTTCATCCGTTTGCAGCCACGTTAATTTATCCGTTAAAATCTTAATGTCGGTATTTATTAGATTCGTCTCTTTTTCGATTGTCTCTTTCTCTGTGGTCAGTTCCGCGAGTTGTTCATCCGTAAGCAACTCAATATCCTTTATTCGCTCGTTAATAAGAGATAATTCCGCTTCGGCTTGCTTTGTTTTCTCATATATTTTGGATGAAATACGGGAATAGATATCCGTTCCCGTCAGTTTTTCTAACAACTCGGCTTTCTCTTTCGGAGCGGCTTTAAGGAATGTCGCAAAATCGCCTTGCGCCAGCATGACAGCACGGGTAAACTGGTCGAATGTTAAACCGATTAACTCCTTCACCTTAGCTAATAATTCTGTTTTTCCACCCTGAAGTTCAGTGTTTGAAGTTAAATTTAAGACTTTATAGGTTGCATTTTGTAATGAACCATCCACTTTATCGCGAGAACGCCTTACGCTCCAGCGGGCGCGGTATTTATCGCCGGCGAGTGATACGAAATCAACTTCCGCATATCCGTCTGCCGTGCCGCGCCGTAAAATAGTCCGACTGTCTTTTTGCTTGATGGTCAAATCTTTTACATCGACGATATCGGCATTATCAGCTGCCCGGTTGATCCGGGGAGTTTCGTTAAACAAGGCAAGGCATATCGCATCCAAGAGGGTCGATTTGCCCGACCCCGTATTGCCCGTGATAGCAAAAATTCCAGCCGATTTTAACGGTTCAACCGTAAAATCGACCTCAAATTCTCCCTCCAAAGAAGCAAGATTCTTTCCCCGTATCGCTAATATTTTCATGTTTTAATTTAAGATTTAAAATTCTTGTCTCTTAATTCTTAATTGATTTAATTGATTTCCCTAATAACCGATTGCAGCAACCCCTTCAGATTCTCCGGCAAGTCGTCCCCGCCGTATTTCCGTTTAAAAATATCGGTTGCCATATCCAACGGATTGATTTTTTGCAACTCTTCGTAACTAATAATACGTTCTCTGCCTTCATTTTGCACCATGATGGCCTCAACGCGTGCAAGTCTGACCGCTTTGCCCTCCAAAGCCTTTTCAATTTGGTTTCTTAGCGATGGTTCCGGTTCAGTGATACGTACTTTTATCTCTAAAAATGGCGAAGTTGCATTTATTTCCCCGTCGGGGAGTTTTTCCAGTTCTGCAAGCGTTTCTGAGAGTGGTAATGGCTCTTTGGGCAGGCTGATGAGTTTAACGGGGGGGTCAAATTCAAGTCGTTCAATTTCGGTTTTATCGGTAATTTTTACAAATGTAACTCCTTGTTTATTATTCTTCTCAGCAAACGACATGGGTAAGGGCGCACCGGCATACCGTACATTTTCACGTCCCGACACGCGCTGGGCGCGATGCAGGTGTCCGAGCGCCACATAAGATAGGCTATCGGCAAAAGCCTCCGGCGAAATACATTCCAAGCCTCCAATAATAGTACGTTCTGCACGGTCATTTTGAGATATCTCCGATCCGGTCGCCTGCAAATGCCCCATCGCAATAATCGGCTGACTCTTGTCTTCAATCCTTTCAAAGAGTATTTTATACATAGCCTGTACGCCTTCGGAATAGGTTGCAGATTCGGGATAATCGCCTTGTCGCAGGTAGGGCACAGCCAAACAAGTTCCGCCCTTGTTCAAAGGAATTCGTAAATGTTCAAAATCTATTTCGCCGTCATCAGTTCGTTTTACGATTCCCCGCACGGTTACGTTCATGGCTTCCAATAGCGGATTAGGGGCTTCGAGCCGTGCGGCGGAGTCGTGATTACCTGCAATGATGATTACCTGCAAGTTTGGATTTTCGGCAGTGATGTCTTTTATGAAAGTATAAAAAACTCTTTGTGATTCGGCAGAAGGGTTCGACGAATCGAATACATCGCCCGCAATCAATAATACATCCGCCTCATGTATCCTAATCTGCTCACGAAGCCATTGAAGGAATTGCGCATGTTCCCCTTTACGGTCATACTCAAAAAATGTCTGTCCCAGATGCCAATCGGCAGTATGTAAAAGCTTAATCATGAATAGATATTTAAAAGATATCCGTTTGTTTATTCATTTGTTATACGATCGTTTTCTTATGCAAAAGTAAAGAGAATAGTTTATATTCCCAAAAATAGATTACCCGATAATAGAATTATGTAACAAAGAAGAAATATGGGCGAAATATGTTATATTTGCATCGTGATTACGAGTGGACGCTTGATTTTGTTCGGCAAATTCAGATTTCACAATCTTTGAAGCGATTACCAACAACCGGCTCGGACAAGTTTTTATAAAAACCAACATGATACAACAGACAGAATTTAGATTATTAGCCCGCAGGCGCGGGTTTCATTTAGTTACGGAGGAGATTAGGAAGGCGTTGCCATCGCTTCCACAAGTGGGTGTATTACACCTATTTATCAAACACTCCTCAGCCGGATTAACTATAAATGAAAATAACGACCCTGAAGTTAGAGTCGACCTCCATGCAATTTTTGACCGGTTAGTGCGGGAGCGCGAGAGCTATTACACCCACAATTATGAAGGCGACGACGATATGCCCGCCCATGCAAAGAGTACGATCGTTGGCGTCAGTCTGACCATACCGATTACAGGCGGGAAACTCAATCTCGGTATATGGCAAGGTATCTATCTCTGCGAATTTCGCAATCATGCCTCAGCCCGCACAATTGTGGCAACCATTATCGGCTGATCAATACCATTTCTAAACAAGTAGCGCCAAACACAGTCAAATTTATGGATAATTTGCAGGTTCTCAAAGCGTGTCATTTATGATAAGCCTATCTGCCGTACAGATGT
>JAIRJR010000313.1 GCA_031260575.1 Tannerella sp. | reverse complement strand
AGAAGAAGGGCGAACAAAGTATTTTGGACAAAAGGATCACCTGCGAATATTTGGCAACGATTTTGAAGACATATTGAAAGAATGTGGTTTCGCAGTTGAAACTATAGATGGTAGCACATTACCATCTGAAATTCGTGGCGTAATCGGTCCTGCCAGCTATGATGACAACAGGGTGTATATTTGCAGGATTGGATAACAAAAAAGAATGAATACAGAAAAGAATGTTTGAGATATATCTTTGTTTGCGGGAATCTTACATCTCTCCTTGTTTTTGAACCCATTAATAATTTCAATAATATGATTGCCAACATTATAAGTACAAATAACCGAAAACGTAAATACAATTTATTTTTAAAAAGAATCAACCCTTCAGATAAAGATTTGATACTGGATGTGGGCTTTAGCAATAAAGAATACTCTGAAGTAGATAATTTTTTAGAAAAAAAATATCCATATCCGCAACATATTACCGCTTTGGGTGTTGACAAAGATGATTTGTTTAAGCTAAGATATCCTCTTGTAAAAGCTGTTGTCTATGACGGTACATTTTTCCCTTTTGATAACTGTTCGTTTGATATTGGCTGGTCGAACGCGGTTATAGAGCATGTTGGAGATGAAGAACGGCAAATTCTATTCCTTAAAGAAATTTTCAGAACATGCAAAAAAGCATATATCACAACGCCCAACCGTTTTTTCCCGATTGAAGTACATACAAGAATGCCTTTTATTCATTGGTTGCCCAAAAGAATATTCGACAAACTTTTATCATACACATCAAAGCGATGGGCAACAGGCGATTATATGCATTTATTGTCATATATAAAAATAAAACAAATGCTATATAAAGCCGGAATATATTCTTATGAAATACACAAAAACAGATTATTAGGTTTTACAATGGACTTCAGCATTGTGTTTCAACACGAATAATTGAACAGCTTTTTTTTAAAATGGATTTACACCATTCCATTTGCCACCGCCTGCCAGAATGGTGTATAGTGCATCGTAATGCATGGTTTCAAAGATGGTAAATTCGGTAAAGTTGATGATTTCCCTGTTGTCAACAAACAATCGTTCTCTCGGCAATTCGCTAAATCCCGGAAGCGCTCCTTCATTGTATCTTCTATTTCGGTCGGTCACACTTGCCCTGGGAGCCACTCCGGGTCCAAAAGCAGTAATTCCGGGTTTCGCTCCCCATCCAAGTTCTTTGGTATAGGCGCTTTCACGATCGTGAAGGTTAAGTACCTGATGAAATCCCAAAGTCGTTATATAGCAGATTCCAATCGGGTTTAATCCCAGCTTATAGTCCATCAGTTCAGAGGCTGCATCGAAATATGCTTGTTCATTCGTCAATCTCCAGTACAAAAGCGGTATCGCGGCATATTGCGGCTGGCGTACATTGTGTCCCCATCCTCCGGCAGCCGGATTGTTCCCTACCGGAAAAGCATGCGCCCTTAGTTCGGCTATGTTGGCATCGGCGGCGTCTTTGATCGCTGCTTTGAAATAATCAACGATGGCAGCGTCGGTGCGAACGTTCTTTTCCAAAGTATACGACATGATATAAGCCGGATTATCGAATCTGCTGTCGTTCAGCGAATAGCCTGGCGTTAGGTAAAGGTGGTACTTCATCGAATCCACTACGGTGTATAACTTTCTGATTTCTGCATGATCGGCTTCATCCCGGGTCAACAGGTAGCGTTGGATATGATAGTAGAGCTTTTCGGGAGCGGCTATCTTGGTGCCTATCGCTTTGAATGCCCTTTCGCCTCGATCGACAAGAACGGCTGATTTCTGTGGATTGTAAGGTTTGATGATTCTGGCTAAGTGCATGAATAAACCTGCAGCCGGACTGGTCGCCCTGTCATCTACTCTGACAGTTCCGTACTTTTTTGTATCTAAATCAAGCGGTGCGGCAAAAGGACTTGGATACCCGCGAGTCTCGGTGCCGAAATGAACGGTACCGTCCTCATTTTGCAAATACTCCCAGATTAAGGTTCCCCACATTGCCTCGTCGATAATGTCCGGAATCTTATTTTCGTAGTTAAGGATTTGATAATCCGCATCGAAATCACCGGGAATGCGAAACTGTCCGTCCGTAAAATATTCCGGAAAAGTCTCGTAAATCATCAAGTTCAGAATCGGATTGGAAATATGATAAGCGCGCCGGTCAGCATCTCCCGCATCATGATACCCACCATAGCAAGCGATTGTAGGCTCATCGCCCACCACATCAATATTGGCTTCGCCGATAGGCCCGTCCACATCATATACAAGTGTGTGACATGGATTTTTCCGGATATCAGGCTCATGAACAGGGCATCCGCAACGTTGCAGGTATTGAGCCCTGAAAATGGTATATGCCAGCATATTGGAGAATTCTCCTCCAACACCGAACGGATATGAGCTGCCATAGCCATCAACCGTGATTTTATACGGCCCACCTTCGGGTACTGCCGACAAGTCGAACCGGTAAACGTGGCCGCCGGTCGAAACATCATCACCTATGTCTTTCATCCTACCCGATGCTACGACTTTATTCTTGGTATCGACAACCTGATATTCAGGAAGATCGCCTTCTATTTTCCGACTTCCACCCGTTCCAAGCCAAATGGTAAAATTGGCATAACGGGTCGTGGATCGTGCGCTATATCCCACTTGATTGGTCTTAATTGATTCGCAGAACACATCCCGCTCCCTGAATCTGATACTTTTCGTTCCGTAAGGTGTCTCAACCTTATATTTTTTTCCTTTGATCAGTTTTCCGGTTTCGAGATAGACATGATAATGGATTCCATCAGTCTGCATGGCGTATGCGTGGACAGCTTCTGCAGATACGCCATTTATCTTCCATTCAGCGGGTGTGCTAATATCGATGGTGTTGATATCCAATGTGTCGCAGTTGAAGAAAGCCACAAGGACACAGTCGGAGGCAGTACGCACTTCACTGAATGTAATCCACGGTGTTTCAGCAGTCGAATGAAGTTCTGCGCCTTTACACGAAGTAAGTAGAGCCAATGCATATCCTGCCATCAAAACAACGGCTAAGAAAACGATATATATTTTTTTGTTCATTATATATGATAATTTAAATGTAAGTGTTTTGCCTTTGTATTATTATATCGGAGATACGGTTTGTCATGGAAGGGTTTTTATTATATCATTTGATTCTCTATTTTCTCTTTTTGCATGTCGGAAAGAATCATGCCAAACATCATCATCGTAAAAAAGCCGCCTTGTGCAATAAATGTAGAAATGGTAGTGCCTTCAATAACCAAGAAACCAACAATCAACAACGCTGTAACTAAGTGTTTTACATGCATATAACCGCTTTTCTTATACAGGTTAAAAGCTTTTTTTGTGATATAAAACCAAAATAAAATATATAGAATAATGCCGATTATTCCGAATTGAGCTAATGACGGATAATAGGCATCAGAGACAAATTTGGTATAACTTTTACTGATCCCCCAAACGTTGTCTATGCCATATTCCATGTATATTTTCGAATACCACTCG
>JAIRJR010000309.1 GCA_031260575.1 Tannerella sp. | reverse complement strand
GACGAAAAACTTTCGATAGTTGCCCTCGCAAGTATGGATAACACACAATTCCGATGCATTGTATCGAATTCGGCCGGAAGCGCGACATCCAAAGAGGCCACACTCACGGTAAAAGGAGGAGCTGCTCCACCTGTAATCGCCAAACAACCATCGCCTGCAACTGCAACGCCGGGAGGCAGCGTTACTTTTTCCGTCTCAGTGGAAAGCGATGAAAAGCTGACGTACCAATGGCAGGTTTTAGCGCCCCGCTCCCTACTCGGCTGGCAAAACGTGGTTAATTCAGGTTTAATGACTCCTAAGGGCAGTATATATTATGCCGGCGCCACAACGGATCAGTTATCAATATCCGACATTCCCGCCACTCAAAACGGCGCTCAGTACCGCTGCATGATAACCGGTCCGGGCGGAAGCATTACCTCCAACCCCGTCACGCTTACCGTACAGGCTGCGGCTGTCGATCCGCCGGTGATTACTACGCAGCCGCCTGCAAAGGTAGCTTTAAAGGAAGGTGGCACTACAAAATTGTCCGTCACGGCTAACGGAAACGGTCAACCATTGCAGTATCAATGGGAGATTCGAAACCCATCATGGGGCGACGGCTTTTATGACGTGGGGGATGAAGACGGACGTTATTCCGGCATAAATACAGCTATGCTGACCATTTCCAACACTCCTTCATATTTCGATGGCTATCAATATCGATGCAGAGTTACTGCAGGTAATTTGATTGATGTTCCGGTTTATTCCAACACCGTCACACTTGCTGTTGAAGAATATATTTTTGAGTTTACTTTACAGCCAAGCGATAGAACCGTAAAAGAAGGCGGCAACACAACGTTTTCCGTTGCTGTAACCGTTGGGCAGGTTCCGCTTCAATATCAGTGGTATTACATAACTTATTACTATTATGATTATGGGTATGGTTATGGTGGTGATTATTATCCCACCTACAGCCTCATAGAAAATGACGGCATCTTCTCAGACGCTCAGACGGCTACACTAAAGCTAACCGGGGCTCCCGCCCGGATGGACGGTTATGAATTTGTTTGCGGGGTTTCTGTACCTAATTATTGGGAAGGGGGCATGTTGTCTGAATATATGTCAGATCAGGCTATGCTCTCTGTCGAAGCCATCGGGCCGGGGATCATTTCACACCCCGCGGATAGAAGAATACCGGAAGGCGGCAATACGACGTTTTCAGTTACGACCGTATCTTCCCTCCCTTCCACTACCTGCGAAGTTGAACTTTTATATGAATATCAGTGGCAATATAGATTACCCAAAAGCGCTGATGATGATTTTAACGATGTGGAAGACGGCGAAATCTATTCCGGAACCTCAACGTCAACGCTGACATTAAACAACGTACCCATCTCGTACAGCGGGTATCAATATCGATGCAAAGTATTTACGATCAGTTGCTCCGAGTTTTACGACGAATCCAACTCCGCCACGCTTACCGTCGACGCCCCGTCCAACAATGTTCCGTCAATTCTTACACACCCCGACGATCAAAGTATCCGGCAGGGCGCTAACGCATCGTTTTCAGTCACGACAGCACATGCCGGTAAATTTAGTTACCTGTATCAGTGGCAGTACAGGGTCAATGCCAATTCCAATTTTATCAACGTGCCCAACAGCGGTATCTATTCCGATGCGCAGATGGCTACGCTGAAGCTTACCGATGTGCCGCTCGCTTACCATAATTATCAATATCGCTGCCGCGTATACTTGCCGGAATGGAACGAATGGACTGAATTTTCCAATCACGCTACGCTCGAAGTGACACCTGCCGATGCCCCCCCCAAAATCACGACAACTTCGGTGCCGGCAGCCGAAGTAAAAAAACCCTATAATATAACCCTTAGGGCAACAGGTACTACGCCCATCACCTGGAGCATCACAGCCGGCAGGTTGCCCAACGGACTGTCGCTGAACTCAGGCAGTGGTGTGATTTCAGGTACGCCAACCGTTGCCGGCCCGCTGCAATTCACCGTCAGGGCTGCCAACAGAATAGGCAACGATACAAGGGCATTTACGATTGCCGTGAATGAAACGCCTCAACAACCACCGGTGATTGAAATTACATCTCCTTCCGCACCGTTCTGTACCGCAAATGATTATCTCCGTGTGCCCTTCAAAAAAATCGAAAACGAACATCCGATGAAATACAGCCTGCGCTACAACGACGAAGCAAAAGCGGTTGGTTTCAAGGACACTTCGTTCGAAAATCTTCCGGCAGATATGGTATTTAAAATTGATGTTCCGGCAGGAGTTCCTTCAAAATCCTATTCGGCAACCGTAGTCATCACCTGCGAAAGGCTGGATGAGTATATGAATGAATACCCATTTACATTCTCCGTCACGAACAATGGGGTCGTTATAGTCAACCAACCTCCTGCCTTTCAATCGATTTGCGGAGGCGCTTCGATTGCGTTGACGGTGGATATTGCCGGGAATGCAAGCAATTATCAATGGTATATCAACGGTCAAGCCATTGCAGGAGCGGTTAATAAAGACTATATAGCTGATAAAGAAGGCATTTACTATGTCGAAGTAAGGGGTTCGTGCGGCGTTGTAAGGTCTGCCGAAGCCGTAGTGGCTTCACCTGCCTCTGCACCCGGTAGTGTAAGTATCCAAACGAAATGGGGCAATGTGCTCTATGTTGAAAACAGCGCTGACAAATATAACCGTTTCCAATGGTATCGCGACGGATCGGCGATCTCAGGCGCTACCTTTGTTTATTTCTCGGAAAAAGAGGGTTTCCTCGGAGAATATTATGTGAGGTGTTTTAAACCCGACGGTGCCTTCGATGATACCTGTCCCATCGTATTTACCACACGTTCAATCGTTAGTACTGCCAGTGTGTATCCCACACGATTAAAAGCAAACGATGTGTTGAATGTTGAAATCAAAGAGGCAAACACCGCCATCAATGCAAGGGTTGAAATTTATTCGGTTCTTGGTTTAAAGGTTTATTCGACAAGAATCAATATGCCGGTCACCACCATAAGACCTACGGGTATGAACAGAGGGAATTATTTCGTCAAGATCAGACTGTCGTCAGGTGAAATTATAAACGAAAAGATCGTCGTACAATAATCGTTTTTTGCGCTTTAACCAATCTGCCCCTCGTTTTCCCAAACGAGGGGCAGATTTTTACTCCCTACTCACTAAACAAAAACCCCTGCTCCGGATAGCGTGTCTTTCCGAGGTGTTCGTAGGCCAACAGGGTGGCTTCGCGGCCGCGCGGCGTTCGTTTGATAAAGCCTTCCTGAATCAAAAAAGGCTCATATACTTCTTCCAATGTACCCGGATCTTCGCCCAAAGCCGTTGCGATGGTGGTAATCCCGACAGGGCCGCCCCTGAATTTATCGATGATCAGCGTAAGTAATTTGTTGTCGATCTGATCGAGTCCGTATTTGTCGATATGCAATGCTTCCAACGCAAAACACGCTATTGCAGTATCAATTTTCCCGCTACCTTTCACTTGGGCAAAATCGCGAACGCGGCGCAATAGAGCATTCGCAACACGCGGCGTACCGCGGCTTCGACCGGCAATCTCGCGGGCTGCATCCGCATCGCATGCCACATGGAGAAGGCCTGCGCTTCGGGTGACAATATGTGTAAGTGTCGTGACATCATAATATTCAAGGTGCATGTTGATCCCGAACCGCGCCCGCAACGGTCCGGTCAACAAACCGCTCCGGGTGGTTGCGCCAATCAGTGTGAATGGCGACAGGTCAATCTGAATCGACCGTGCGCTTGGTCCTTTGTCAATCATGATATCAATACGGAAATCTTCCATAGCCGAATACAGATATTCCTCAACGATGGGACTAAGCCTGTGTATCTCATCAATAAACAGGACATCATTTTTTTCTAACGAGGTAAGCAAACCGGCCAAGTCGCCCGGTTTATCAAGCACAGGCCCGGAAGTGACTTTGAAACCTACATCCAACTCGTTGGAAATGATATTCGACAAGGTTGTTTTTCCCAAACCCGGAGGGCCGTGTAACAATACATGGTCGAGCGCCTCCTTCCGCATACGGGCGGCAGCTACGAAAACTTTGAGATTTTCAACCACCGCATGCTGACCGCTGAAATGTCTGAACGATAGCGGACGCAGTGCATTTTCGTATTCGCGCTCGGCCTCCGGAGTCGGGTTTGTATTCCGTATATCAAAATCTTCCTCCATAAATGGATTTTTGCATGATGCGACAAAGGTAATAAATAATTTTCAAATGTATCATGCCTGATATGCGACCCATCCTTCAAACCATTGGTATTGCCGAAAGAATCAGTCCATATAAAAAGTGAAAAAGAAGTTATGTTGACAAATAATGTTTATATTTGCAAAAAAATCAGGCAAGTTATCAATATGTATAGTAAGGTGCATTTTTTCAATACGACTGGTCCCTGTGATCCGGATTATCATTATATGCTTCCGCCTGCGGACAGGCTTGTTGGAGCCCAATTGCATCGTTACATTTCAGACCGTCTCTATTGGGTGCTTCATTCGCCGCGCCAAACAGGCAAAACCACTTTCATGCAAAGTTGGATGCGAGAGATCAATGAAGGCGATGAAGCAGTTGCCTGTTATGTGAGTGTAGAGCGTTGTCAAGGAATTATTGAACCCGAAAGGGCGATGCCGGGAATATGCAATGCCATCAGAAGATATGCGAAAGACTTCAATGTGCCGGTTCCCGAAATGAGTTTAAGCGAACCGGCAAGTATGTTAGACGATATTTTACACCGATGGTCGGAATTAGTTGCTCCCAAGTCATTAATTGTTCTTTTTGATGAAGTCGATGTCTTGCAGGGCGAAACGATGATCAGCTTCCTACGGCAGTTGCGTGGCGGATTTGCTTCGCGAGGCATTGGTAACTTTCCGGTTTCGATTGCCTTGGTGGGGATGCGCGACTTGAAAGATTATCTGACCGCAACGAAATACGGAGCGACGCCCAATCCGGGTTCACCCTTTAATATCAAATCGGATTCGGCGGTATTGTCCGGTTTTAGTCAAGCGGATGTTGTCCGCCTATTTGCTCAACGAACAGCCGAAACCGGGCAACAGATTACCCGGGAAGCATTGGATTACGTTTGGGAACAATCCAAAGGACAGCCTTGGATTGTCAATAACCTGTTTATGCGTGCAACCATGCGTATTCTCGACAGGGAGAGTAAAGAAACGGTCGAACTGAAACATATCCTGGAAGCCCGCGAACAAATGGTTTTGGCTCGCGAAACACATTTGGATGCTTTGGTGTACCGGTTGCAAGAACCCGGCGTACGCAGTGTTGTCGAACCGATCCTTACCGGCGAACCGGATCCTGATTTGGCTTTGAGAGAAGCCTTCAGACTTTGTTTAGACCTCGGTTTGGTTGCCCTTGAAGGAGGAACGCCCGTGATTGCCAATCCAATTTATCGGGAAATGATTGCCCGTCATCTGACTTACGGACAACAATTGGCCATACCCGAACCCGAATGGTCGTGGAAAAAACCGGATGGGTCGTTAGATATGGACAACATTTTAAAAGAATTTCAATCATTTTGGCGTCAAAACTCGGAAATCCGGGAATCCAAAACCCAATTAGGCTATACGGAAGCCTTTCCCCATTTATTGCTCATGGCTTTTTTTGCAACGGGTGCTCAATGGCGGCGGGCATATCGACCGCGAATATGCCGCCGGAAGCGGACGGATAGATTTGTGTATCGAATACAACAAGAACCGGTACATCATCGAAATCAAGCTGCTGCGTTCATACCATACCCCAAATGCTTTCCGGAAAAAAGGATTGGAACAGATCATAAAATATCGCGATCAATTCAATACAAAAGCGCCTGCATACCTGGTGATTTTCGATCGCCGACCCGAATCGAAATCCAAAAGCTGGGACGAACGCATCACCTGGGAATACGAAGGCGATGTAGCTATTTTGGGTTGTTAAACTAATTATTAACTTTTTAAATCCCTTATATGCCTATGAATTTATAATAAAATGCAATATTGTAACTATATCTGAATCGGATGGCATACCATCCCTATTAATTAATTATTTTTC
The DNA here is from genome assembly GCA_031260575.1 of Tannerella sp. Lineage (GTDB taxonomy): Bacteria > Bacteroidota > Bacteroidia > Bacteroidales > Tannerellaceae > Tannerella. The sequence continues at coordinate 16,545 of JAIRJR010000309.1, read as the reverse complement.
TTATATTTTTATAAATTTTTAAATGAAAGTACATACAAAACTATTTTGGAAGAAAAGCTATAAAATCGCCATTGCTTTTCTATTATCAATTTGTGCATCAACCGCTTATGGCCAGAGTGGCAGAGTGACAGGCGTTGTCACGGATATGAGCGGGGAGACACTGATCGGTGTGAACGTCATGGTAAAAGGCACCACGAATGGAACCGTAACCGATGTGAACGGTAGATACGCACTCCAGCAAGTAACCCCGCAGTCCATTTTAACCTTTTCTTATGTAGGTTATATTTCACAAGATGTTCCGGTTGGGAATCAATCTGCCATCAATATCCGGATGAGAGAAGACGCTCAAAGTTTGGACGAAGTCGTCGTCGTAGGATACGGCGTTCAGCGGAAGGTCAATCTCACCGGCTCTGTCGACCAGGTCACGAGTGAAGTATTTGAAAACAGACCGATTACGAACGTATCTCAAGGTTTGGTTGGCGCCATCCCTAACCTGAATATCGTAATGACCGATGGTAAACCTACTCAATCGCCTTCGTACAACGTTCGTGGAACAACTTCGATTGGCCAAGGCGGAAGCGCCTTGATTCTGATTGACGGCGTGGAAGGCGACCCTCGTATGTTGAATCCGAACGACATCGAAAGCGTTTCGGTATTGAAAGATGCCGCTTCGGCTTCCATTTATGGAGCGCGCGCCGTTTTCGGCGTGGTATTGATCACGACCAAGTCTGCTTCAAAAGGTAAAACCTCCATCACTTATTCAGCTACTTTTTCATCGAAATCCCCCACAGCCGTTCCCGACAATATAGTTGAGTCCTATCCTTGGGCGCAATCATTCAGTGACGGATGGGCGCGCTGGAACGACAACGGAAGCATGCCGACCGCAGTAAACAAAACCATTACCTTCTCGCCCGAGTATCTGGCCGAACTCAAACGCAGGTGGGAAAATCCGGATCTGCCACGGATTGAAGTCAATCCCACAACCGGCGCATACGAATATTATTACAGCACCGACTGGTATAAAGAACTCTACAAAGAGCGTTTCTTTTCGCAAGACCATAACATCGCTTTAACGGGAGGCTCTGATATTGCTTCGTTTTATATCACAGGGCGTTATAACGGAGAAAATGGTTTATTCCGCTATAACACAGATACCTATTCGATGTATAACCTTCGAGCTAAAGGAACAATTCAGTTGACAAAATGGTTGGAAGTAGAAAACAATACCGAATTTTCGACGATGAAATACCACCAGCCTATCAATACCGGTGAGGGTGAAAATATTTGGCGTAATATTGCCGACGAAGCCCATCCGATGGCACCCCTGTTAAACCCTGATGGAACGCTCTCGTTTTCATCGGCATATACGGTTGGTAACATGTATTTGGGCAAAAGCTACGCTGATTTGAATCAAAATGTACTCAAAAACAAAACAGCCTTTAAAGCGGATTTTTTTGATAAAAGCTTGGTGATTCGCGCCGACTTTACGTTCCAAAACACCGAATACGCCCATCAACGCAAGCGTGTCCAAACGCCATACAGTCGTATTCAGAACGTTATCGGGTATACAGGTACCAATACCAACGACTTTCAGGAACGTAGAAGTACGACCCAATATATGGCAACCAATGTGTATGCCAATTATACAAAATCGTTCAACCAAGCCCATAATTTCGACTTCTTAGTCGGATATAACTATGAGCAATCCATTTGGAAGGAGGTTACCATGACACGCAATGGGATTGTTTATGAAGATGCTTCCGATATAAACCTGATGTTGGGAGATAATATCATAACAGCCGGCGGATACCGTAAATGGAGGATTGCAGGCGGTTTTTTCCGCATGAATTATAATTTCATGGAACGCTACCTGCTTGAAGTAAATGGCCGTTACGACGGTTCGTCCAGATTCCCCGAAAACCAACAATGGGCTTTCTTCCCCTCAATATCAGCAGGATGGCGACTTTCGGAAGAAGCATTCTGGGAAGTAGATCCTTCAGCGATTTCCAATGTAAAACTTCGTGCTTCTTATGGTTCATTGGGAAATGGGAATGTCGATCCCTATACTTTTACTGAAAACTTTGAGATCGCACAATCGCCAAGAATCTTGGGTGAAACACGCCCACAGCGAACTTATATGCCGAATATCATACCGAGCAGCCTGACTTGGGAAACAGCAACTACCGGGAACATTGGTATCGATGTCAGCGCATTGAACAGTCGTTTGAATTTCTCGGGCGATGTGTATCGCCGCTGGACAAAGAATATGTATACCGTTGGCCCCAGCGTCCCAAATATTTTCGGAGCAGGTGTTCCCAAGGGAAATCATGCTTCATTGGAAACTACAGGATGGGAGATATCATTGAATTGGTCGGATAGATTGAGTTTGGCAGGCAAGCCGTTTAATTATAATGTCAGATTGACACTTGCCGACAGCAAATCCATTGTTACCGATTTTTATAATCCGGAAATGGATTTGACAAATATTAATAGTTCGAGTTTTAGTAGCCGCCAATATTATGTTGGTCAGGAGCTTGGTGAAATATGGGGATACCATGTATTGGGTCTTTTTACCTCCGCAGAAGATATTGCCAACTCACCAAAGCAGACGAATATACGGGCACGCAATACCCGGAGGAATGATGTAGGCGATTTGAAGTTTAAAGACATCAACAATGACAACGTTATTTGGCAAGGATTAAACCGCGTTGGTAATTCGGGTGATAAAGAAATTATTGGAAACTCTTCGGCGCATTATACATATGGTATCAATCTGGGCGCTGATTGGAATGGCTTTTTCTTTTCCGCTTTCTTCCATGGAGTGGGTAAACAACAGTGGTATCCCGGAAATGAATCGCCGTTCTGGGGTCAGTATAACCGACCCTATAATGCTTATCCAAGTTGGCAAAAAGATCAGCAATATCGGCCTGAATTGAAAAACTTTGATGCATACCTGCCTTTGTTGATAGGTTATTGCGCCCGCGAAACCGACGGACAACTCGGAGTGGCTAATGACCGTTACCTGCAAAATGTCGCCTTTATCCGTTTACGTACTTTGAATATTGGCTATACAATTCCTGCAAGCATTGTATCAAAAATCAAAGCCAATAACATACAAATCTATGTATCGGGAGAAAACATCTGGACCTGGTCACCTCTATATAAAATTACAAGGGATATTGATGTGACAAATATTTGGAACGCCGGTACACAGTTGACGGGTTTTAACAGTAATGACACCCGGACGGACGGACAGGGATTTGCATATCCCCAGTTAAGTGCGTTATCGGTCGGTTTATCTATTAATTTTTAAAGTAAAGAAAGGAGGAATATAATGAAAAAATATTATAATTATCTGTTGGCAGGCCTGTTATTTTTTATAGGTATAAATAGTTGCGATCTGAACGAATTTCCGGAAGCCACTGCTTCGCGTAAAGCAATTTTCGAATCGGCAAGCGGATTGGCACTCTATTCCAACTCGTTTTATGAAATGCTGCCTACACCCTACGATGGTGTTTTCCAAATTGATGACAATTCCGATCTGATAGCACGTCAGAATGTTAGTACCCTTTTGATGCCGAATGCATTAAGCCCTGTTACCAGTATCGGGTGGTCATCATCCAGAAACGATCCGGCCGATTGGGGCGCCTTGCGAAATATCAACTATTTTATTGAAAACTGCGAAAAAAGTACCGTTGCGGAAAAGAACCATTATTTAGGATTGGCACATTTTTTCCGCGCATATTGGTATTTCGAGAAAGTAAAACGCTTTGGCAATGTGCCCTGGATTGACCGCCCCATTGAAGTGGATGATAAAGAGACGCTTGAGGGTCCCCGCGATGACAGATTCTTTGTGATGGATCAATTGTTTAAAGATATTGATTTTGCGATTGAGAACATTACGATGACATCAGATGCTTCATGTACGCGCATCACCAAGAATGTTGCGCGCGCTTATAAAGCACGTGTATACCTGTATGAAGCCGCTTTCAGGAAGTATCATACGCAATACGGCAAACAAGGAACAGCCGATGCCCTATACGAAGAGGTGATTCGCACATGCAACGCAATTACCGGCTTTTCGCTGCGTCAAGGGCCTACAGCTTATCGTGATTTGTTCTTGCAAAGAGCACCGTATACCGACGAAACGATTTTGTCGGTAAGGCTTAGTTCGGCTTTGTCGCTTTTCAGCTCACGAAACCGCAAGACAATCAGTCCGACTTACGGAAACCGTCCCGCGCTGACACGCCAATTCGTGAATATGTACCTGAATCAGGATGGCGTCCCTTTTACCAATAATCCGAATTACAAGACGACACCGTTTGTCGAAGAAGTGAAGAATCGAGACCCGCGTCTTGGTCAAACCATCCGTATCGGTAATTATCGGCGTACTGAAAATGGCGTACCCATTATCGCTCCGCCAAATTTTAACCAAACGCACACAGGATATCAGATTATCAAAGGATGTCTCGACGAACGCTTCCCATACGATGATGAAAGCCGGAATGAAAATGCACACCTGATTTTCAGGTATGCTGAAGTGCTTCTTAACAAAGCGGAAGCATTGGCAGAGTTGGGACGAATGACTGATGCGGATTGGGCTTCGACGATTGGCGCCTTGCGTGCACGCGCAGGGATTACAGGGTCGACATTAACTCAAAAACCGACAGTTGCCGATCCGTATTTGATGGCACACTATCAAAACAAATTTACCGATCCGGTTATGCTGGAAGTATTGCGTGAACGGGCTGTGGAAATGATTACCGAAGGGCTTCGTCCCGACGACCTGATCCGTTGGCGGTTGGGTAATTTATTGGCAGAAGCTCCGATGAATGGGATTTATGTGCCTAACTTGGGCGAATATGATCTGAATGGCGATGGCGCCATGGATGTTTGTTTCTATCAAGGAGACAGGCCGGTTTCGACTGCAACCGTTTTTGTGGAAGTTTCGAGAGCGGGCGCCGGGTTGCGTGTCCTTTCAAACGGCACATCGGGCGAGGTGATTTGGAATCCCGGACCACGCGAATGGTTGGATAAAAAATACCTGTATCCCATACCCGAAGCAGATCGAATTAAAAATCCTGCATTGGGACAGAATCCGGGGTGGGAGTGAGGAGTATTAATTACGCAATCATCAAAAACAGAATTGTATGAAAAAAATATTTTTATTCGGATGGATAGCATTGATCGTTTGCGCGGCTTGCGAACGGCGGGAAGCTCCTGTTTTACGTGTCTCATCCTACAATATTCGCATGGATACGCAGGCCGACAGCCTCAATGCCTGGCAATACCGTAAGGACAATGTCAATGCCTTGATACGGTATCACGATTTTGATGTGTTCGGCACACAGGAAGGTTTTTATCATCAGTTGCAGGATATCCTGCGAATGCCTGAATATGCCTATATCGGCGCCGGGCGCGACGATGGAGGATCAGCCGGCGAACACTCTGCTATTTTTTACAAGAAAGACCGTTTCGAGGTACTGGAAAAGGGAGATTTTTGGTTGAGCGAAACGCCCGGTGTGCCCGGAAAAGGGTGGGATGCAACTTGCTGTAACCGGATTTGTTCGTGGGGGAAATTTAAAGACATAAAGTCAGGAAAGACATTCTTTTTCTTCAACGTACATTTTGACCACCAGGGAGTTGTTGCACGGCAGGAATCCGGCAAGCTGATGGTTGCAAAAATGAAGGAGATAACCGGGAGCTTTCCGGTGATTTGTGTCGGAGATTTTAATTCGGCGCCTGAAACCGAGCAGATTGTATTGTTATCGGATTATCTCAATGATTCAAAAATAATCTCGCAAGCTCCTCCCTACGGGCCGGAAGGAACCACCAACCGTCGCTTTGCCAATCCGCTTAGTCTCAGAAGGATTGATTACATCTTCGTAAGCGATGGGATAGAAGTGCGCAAATATGCCAGTCTCACTGACAACAATGGTTTGTTCTATCCCTCCGACCATATCCCGGTCATAGCGGAGCTTATTGTGAAGTGAATTTGCGATTTCATATCGTGACGGAGCGCTGATGCAAGAAGGCGCGAAAGGAACTAAAAACCCTTCGCGCCTTCACGCTTTCGCGCCTTCACGCCTTACCTTCCGCAAACGCAACCAAAAGGACAATAACCGCATACCTTCGAAATCGAAGTTTGCGTAAAAGGGATATCGGGATCGAATATCCGGTCTAAACAGGAGCGTAAACCATCCTCAAACGCATTCCTGTAAATTGAAAAATCGGAAACCGGCTCTTTCTCTTTTCCAATAGAAAGGAGGGGATTGAAGCCGGCGGAAAAAAAATCGCGCACATAATATAAAGTTGGTCTTACAGGCCTTGAAGCATCTTGACGACTGAACAGGTAGGCATACATGAAAACCTGCATAATAGCTGATTGCCTGTTTTCTGCGGTCGGATCGAAAAGACTTTCCATCGACTTAACATCCAATTTAATCACACTGCCGGTCTTGTAATCAACCACACGGATCGCCCCGTCCACTTCATCCAAACGGTCAATAAAGCCTTTCAGTTGGATTTCAGTCCCATTCGATAAACGGAGCGGATACTGTATCTTCTGTTCCGACCGGATATACCGGAATGGGGTCAATAAACTGTCTTTTTCGATCAATTTTTCGATATACTTCCGGATCACCTCGCCGATCAGGTAATGCCGGCCGCTCAATGGCTGAACTTCTTTCGAACGGAAAAACAATTCAGAGAATGCGTGTTCAATGGCACGCGTCAATTCCGTTTGGCTTGCCCGTTGTTTCAATAAATCACCGGTAACGGGCTTTCCGCAAAACGGATCATACAACCACTCGGCTACCCGGTGAAAAATGGTGCCGAATTCCCTGCTTTCAACACCTTCCAATACTTCTTCCTCTTCTTTCAATTCTTCGATGGCAGAGAAATAAAACCGCAACGGACAATCCAGGTAGGTATTGATCGTGCTGGCAGAAAGCGCTTTACCGCCTCCGGTCCGGTATGCTTTCATTTTCGACATCACTTCTTCGTTCTTTTCTACCTGAAATGTGAGTGGTTTGGCCGATGAAATCGGGGTGACAACCATTTTTTCTTTGACCGGAACGCCGTATTGGTATTTCAATTGACGGACGAAACGGCTCACTTCGCCCGTTTGCAATCCTCCGGTGCGGGTATCATACACCAAGCTCACCTTTTTTGCCCTGGCAATCAGCCGGTAGAAATGGTAAGACCAAATACTGTCCTGACGTTCATAGTCGGGCAAACCGAATCCACGCCTTAAATGAAAGGGAATAAACGATCCGGCTGTCGACCTTGCCGGAAAAATCCCTTCATTCATGGATAGAATGATGAGCCGGTGGAAATCTAAAACCCTGGTTTCCAAAACGCCCATAATCTGAATACCCGACAACGGCATTCCCTGAAACGGGATGTTGATGGTATCGGCAAGCCGTTTCAACAAACGGAAAAAAGTTTCGACTGTCATGTCGATTTCAGAATCCCGAATCATTTCCTTCAATCGATTTGCCATCGTAAAATAATGATATACAAATTCTTGCTCCATTTCCCCCATCGAAATTGGCTCGTTTTCATCTTTTTCTGTTCCGGTATGCCGGGATGTAATGATGCGATTTAGTTCCATAAGTATCTGAATCAAGTAATCCGTTATGCGGTTGATTTCGGTTACTTGCTTGAATATCAATTCCAATATGGGGGATTTTCTTAAATCCGGCGTTGAGATAAATATCCGGTTATGATGTGTAATTTCCTTCAATAAACCGGCAGTTTCACCGGGGCATACAGATGTGATATATGGGTGGCTCAGGACGGAAATAACATCTTTGTAATAAAAATACGCTTTGCCCTCGATCAGGCGTTTTTTCTTTTGCATATTCAGGATCGATTCCATCAACGAAGCGACGGGAGTACCTGACAGCGAGAAGCCCAGAGTCACATTGATATGCGAAAATTCTTCAGGGATGGCATGTAAAACCGGAATCAGCAATTGCTCATCCGGCAATACGATCGCTGTCCGTAGCGCATCTTCAGGGTTAAATCCGGTGTTTCCCTCTAACATTTCTTTGAGGATGGGATACACTTGTTTCGCTTGACCTATTCGCGATGGAATCCCGATCAGTTCGATCTCCGGCCATACCGGTTTTTCTTCGGGAAGCGGGAATGCGGATGGAAACATTTTCAAGTGCTCGCGGATAAAATGTGAGGCTTTGTTTTGTTCATCCAACAGACATTCAGAGCCGCAATCCCAATAAAAGTCGGCTAAACCCTTTCGTTGCAGGCCTTTCATCAGTTCCTTTTCGGCAGGGGTGATGGCGTTAAAGCCTACGAAGACGATTTGATCGAAAGCGAGCGTCGAAAGTGCTGCCCCTTGTTTCACTTTTTCGGCTACTTCTCTGAAAATCATACCTTCATAGCCACAGTTTCCGGTCGTGAGTTCCATTCTTAAATCTGAATAAATGGCATATAAATGTTGCCAGATATCTAAGAAATGTTGCCGGTTTTCACCCGTTCCATGGTTTTCTTCGATTCCGTACTTTCCCCGGTTTCCGATGTTTCCTTCGGGCCGGAACGACGACCAAAAAGTTCGGATTGCCTCTATTTGTTCCGGCTGTAAATAACTGAAATCCACGTCTATCTGATGGATGTCCTTTATATTGGTAAACAAGTGTGCAGCATCAACAAGGTATTTGTCGATATCGTCAAAATCATTCAAAATCATCTCACCCCAGTTGATGAAATGGTCGAAATGCTCGTCGGAGCGGCTATGGCGTATGAAAATCCGATAAAGTAAAAACAAAGTCCGGATGCGGTCGGCAAGCTGTTTGTCGCTCAAATGCAAAAACAATTCATTGATAGTCAGAATTGTTGGTGAAAAGAGGGGTTTCTTTGCATGTTGCGAAAGGTACTTTCTGAAAAACAATCCCGACCGCCGGTTGGGAAATACAAAAGCCAGCTTATGTATCATATTTCCATAGTGTTGCTCAAACAACGCAGCAATTTGTTGTAAAAAAGAAGTCATGAAATTGATATTTTCGGGCAAAGATAAATAATAATGATCAATGATGAATGATTCATGTCGAATGTTCAAAAAATATACCTATCTTTGCATCAACGATTGAATAATCTCAAATTAAAAAATAATATGAAACAAATGAAATATCTATTCATGATTCTCATGTTGTCCCTGATCGCCAATTGTTCCAGTGCTCAATCAACATCCGGGGGCGAAGTGATTAAGTTGAATAAAGCAGATTTTTTGGTGAAGGTTTTTAATTACGAAAAACAAAATGAAGAATGGGTATATGAAGGCAAAAAACCCTGTGTAATAGATTTTTATGCAGATTGGTGCGGTCCTTGTAAAATGATTGCGCCCATTATGAAGGAATTGGCTTCCACCTACAAAGACGAGGTGATTTTCTATCAGATTGATGTTGATGTTGAAAGGGAATTGGCGGTCATTTTTGGTGCAAGCAGTATTCCGATGATCTTGTTTATTCCGGTGAAAGGGACACCCCAAGCTGCAGTGGGCGCCTTGCCCAAAGCAACCATGGAAGAACAGATCAAGCTGATGTTGGGTAAAAAAAGTTAGTCGTACGGGAAAAAATCACGATCATGAGTTTAAGATTTAAGTTCATAGGTTGCCTTTTGTTGTTTTCAGAACTGGTATTTCTTCAGGCCGTCCAATCTCAATCCCAATTCTCAGTCTATCAGATTGATATCAGAAAGGATATAGACCGTACTACGCAGATATATGTCAACCGCGGCCTTGCCGAAGCGCAATCCATTGGAGCAGATGCCATATTGATCCACCTCAATACCTATGGGGGGTTATTGGATTCTGCCGACTCGATCCGTACGGCCATTTTATACAATCCCATTCCTGTCTATGTATTTATTGATAACAATGCGGCTTCTGCCGGAGCGCTTATTTCTTTGGCTTGCAGGCAAATATTTATGCGAAAAGGAGCTAGTATGGGCGCAGCGACGGTGGTTCATCAGACCGGCGAAGCGGCTCCCGACAAATATCAATCGTATATGCGCTCCATGATGCGTGCGACGGCCGAAGCGCATGGAAAAGACACATTGATTCACGGAAAAGACACCACCTTCCGTTGGAAACGCGATCCGTTGATTGCCGAAGCAATGGTAGATAATCAGATCGTCATACCCAATTTGATTGACTCAGGCCGGACATTGACATTCACTGCCGAGGAAGCGATGAAATGGGGTTATTGCGATGGAATTGCCGAATCGACAGATGAAGTGATCACGCATTATTTAGGATATAACGACTACACACTGACGAGTTTCCAACCTACATGGCTGCATAATTTACTCGGCTTTCTGACCAATCCGGTTTTTCAATCCATCCTGATACTGATTATCATTGGTGGAATCTATTTTGAATTGCAAACACCGGGAATCGGTTTTCCTTTGGCAGCAGCCGTTATCGCCGCTTTACTCTATTTCTCACCGTTATACATTGAAGGGTTGGCGCAGAATTGGGAGATTTTATTGTTTGTGGTTGGCGTGATTTTAGTTGTGATTGAAATATTTGTATTCCCGGGTTTTGGTGTATTTGGGATCGGTGGGATTGTATTGATGATTGTAGGGCTTGTTCTCAGCCTGTTGGACAATATCGTTTTTGATTTCAAAGATGTTAGCGGAGCTGATTCGGGAAAAGCGGTCATGACCGTTATGTCGGGTGTCATACTCGGAATGGCGAGTATGATATGGCTATCTTCGCGTATAGGTAAAAAAGGGTTGTTCAGGCGTATATCATTACATACGGATTTGGAAAATGCGTTTTCTTCTCCGGTATTGACCCGGTTGACCGGAAAAACAGGTATAGCGCATACGGTTTTGCGCCCTTCGGGAAAAGTATGGATTGAGGGTGAATTATACGACGGAATAGCCGAAGTAGGTTTTATTGAAAAGGGAATGCAAGTACGGGTGGTGCGTTTTGAAAATGCACAAGTATATGTCGAGATTATTTAAACGATTTTTCCGCCGTCTCAATGCAACGACTGACATCGTTGTTGGTGGCTTGTACCGGGCCAAAATTCTCAATCTTCAAGGTCGATAACGCCGCTGCAAAATGCCCGGCTTGTTCCATATCCGCACCTTTTACGCGTTGATAGAGATAACCGGCCATATACGTATCTCCGCAGCCTGTGGCGTCAACGATCTGTTTCGGTTTGTAGGCAGGTATCCGGTAGAAATCCGTCCCATTGTATAAGACCGACCCTTCATTTCCCAGGGTAACCAAAACCTCTTTGACGCCCCATCCATGTAATGCTTTTGCGGCAGAAAATGCGTCCGAATAGCCGGTCAACACCTCTATCTCGTGTTCGTTCGCTTTCAGAAAGTGGATATATTCCATGGCTTCGCGTTTTCTTTTCCAGTCGATGGCATGAACCTGTGTATCCCTTACCTCACGCAAATATCCCTGCGCATCGACCGAGATAAGCCCTTTGCCTGATAAATATTTGATAACCTCCAATGAAAAATCATCGGCTAATAAAGCCCCTAAATGGTAGATGTCGGCTTCAATGTTGTCCAACTGTTCGACCGTGAAGCAGTCAGCTTTAGCCAACACATTTTGATTCCGGTTGTTCAGGTTTTCACCGTAAATATTTTCAAAACAGACGGAATATTTACTCGGGAATACGGTTACGGGAATGCCATTGGCTCTTAATCGATCGACAACATCCATTTCGGAGGTGGCAAGCGCCGTTACCAATAAGTAATCCGGACGCTCCAAATGGCGGATGGCATTGGAAACATAATAAGATGTTCCTCCGGGCATATGTACGGTACGATGTGGCGTCACCACGATATCCAAAGTAATATGGCCGATACAGCAAAGTTCATATTTCTTCATCACAAGTGATTTTTTACATAAATTGTGCAAAAATACAAAAAAAATAACTACGTTTGCAACTGAACAAATGAAGATACCGAAAAATGTAAAAAAATATGATAAACTCCAAAATAAATGTAACATGAATAATAAGTTGATTTTATGTAGTATAGTTGTTCTTTTTTGCTGTCTTAACGCATCGGCGCAGTGGTCGCCTGCCGGAGATAGTTTGAAAACGAAATGGGCGGAACAAGTCGATCCGCAAAATGTTTTACCGGAGCATCCCCGTCCGTTGCTTGAGCGAAGTCTGTGGATGAATCTGAATGGGCTATGGGATTATGCCATTGCGCCCCAAGGTGCGGCAGAGCCAACCAACTTCGACGGGAAAATTTTGGTGCCTTTCGCGATCGAATCGTCGCTGTCGGGTGTCATGAAAGAAGTAGGCGCCCGGAATGAATTATGGTATAAACGCGAATTTACGATTCCATCGAATTGGGGAGGTAAGAATGTGGTACTTCACTTCGGCGCTGTCGATTGGAAAACCGATGTATTGGTCAACGATATATTGATCGGATCCCACCGGGGCGGATATTCGCCTTTCTCTTTCGACATTACGCCTTTTTTGGCCGGGAAAACAAGAAATAAATTGGTTGTACGTGTATGGGATCCATCGGACGCAGGATTCCAACCTCGTGGAAAACAGGTGATCAATCCGCAAGGAATCTGGTATACATCCGTAACAGGGATCTGGCAGACGGTCTGGATGGAAGCTGTTTCACCCAACCATATTACGGCTATCAAATCCATACCCGATATCGACAATCAATTATTAAATGTAACCGTTTCCACTTCAAATTGTAATGTGACGGATATCATCGAAGTAAAGTTGTTGGATAAAGGCCGGGTGGTGGGTACCGCCAAAGGCCTGTCAGGACGTGAAATGCGTGTGGCCGTTCAAAATCCCACCTTATGGGATACCTCAAACCCTTATCTCTATGATATGAAAGTGACGCTTACTTCTTCGGGCAAAGTGATAGACGACGTCAAATCTTATTCCGCATTTCGCAAAATCTCGACCCGCCGCGATGAGGCGGGAATCTGGCGTATGCAGTTGAATAATAAAGATTTATTTCATCTGGGTCCATTGGATCAAGGCTGGTGGCCTGATGGCCTCTATACAGCCCCAACGGATGAAGCGCTTCATTATGACATTCTGAAAACCAAAGATTTAGGATTTAATATGATTCGCAAGCACGTCAAAGTTGAACCTGCACGCTGGTATTATCATTGCGACCGTGAAGGAATGCTTGTATGGCAAGACATGCCGAGTGGCGACCATGGCCAGGCTCCTCAGATTCAAGGAGGACAACGTTTGAACTTCGGATTGGGACAGGGCGGCCAGTGGCAGGCCCGCATCTACGGAGGGGGTACCGACAGGGTGCGTACACAAGAATCCATTGATAATTACTATCAGGAATGGAAGGAGATTATGGATTTGTGCATTTCAAATCCTTCGGTCGTTGTCTGGGTGCCGTTCAATGAAGCATGGGGGCAATTCGACACAGAAAAAGTTGCCGATTGGACCAAAAAATATGATCCTTCGCGCTTAGTCAATCCGGCAAGCGGCGGGAATCACCGTCCTTGCGGCGATATGATCGACTTACACAACTATCCCGCACCCGAAATGTTTCTTTATGAGGGCACGCGGGTCAATGTATTGGGCGAATACGGCGGAATCGGACTGCCTTTGGAAGGACATCTTTGGTGGAACCGGCGTAATTGGGGTTATATTCAATTCCAAAATGAAAAGGAAGTGACGGCTGAATATATCAAATATGCCAAACAACTTCAGGGTATGGTCGAACGTGGTTTTTCTGCCGGAGTATATACGCAAACAACTGACGTCGAAGGCGAAGTAAACGGTTTGATGACGTACGACCGTAAAAGGGTCAAACTGATCGAAGCCGAGGTGAGGGCAGCTAACCGGGCGGTGATCCGGCAGTTGAATCAATAATTGTTTTTTACATTCAAAAATTATATAAAGACATGAAAAATTTATCATTTGCATTGGGATCGGCCTATACGGCTCTACTGGCTTTTATCATTGTTTGTATCGACCAGTCAATCAAAAAATTTATGCCCATAGGCGCTGATCAGGGTTTTACCTATATCGCGTTTGTGGCATGGGCTGTGTATTTCTTTTCAGGATGCACCGGAAAAGGAGGTATCAGGGCGGCAATAGGTTATGTTGTCGGAATTTCGTTCTCAGTTGTCATCATGCTCCTTGCGCGTTCATTTGCTGCAACAGGTTTTGTCGCTGTACCACTCGCTGTTTTTATCGTTGTGTTTTTGGTGCTTTATCTTGAAAAAGTGCCTTGGATTGACCTGATTCCTGCCATGTTTGTCGCTTCCGGTTGTTATTTCGGAATTATGATCTATGTTCCGGATGCTTCTTTCGAAACGGCTGCTTGTGTTGAAATAACCTATGGCTTTATCGGACTGTTGTTCGGATGGATTACCATCACAGGTAAAGGATTAATTGCAAAGGCATTCGAAAAATAATCTGTGGAAGATCGAAAAAAACTAAGCATATTCAATACACTTACACGCAAGAAAGAAGTTTTTACGCCGTTTGATCCTTCCTATGTAGGGATGTATGTGTGCGGGCCGACAGTTTATGGCGACCCGCACCTCGGACATGCACGCCCGGCGATTACGTTTGATGTATTGTTTCGAACCCTGCATTACTTAGGGTATAAGGTTCGTTATGTGAGGAATATCACCGATGTAGGTCATTTGGAATATGATGCGGATAGCGGCGAAGATAAAATAGCCAAGAAAGCGCGTCTTGACCGGGTTGAACCCATGGAGGTCGTACAGTATTATCTGAATCGTTACCGCGATGCGATGCAAGCGCTCAATGTGCTGTCTCCGAATATCGAACCCCAGGCGTCCGGGCATATCATCGAACAGATCGCATTGGTCAATCAGATTCTGGAAGCCGGCTTTGCGTACGAAAGTGAAGGTTCCGTGTATTTTGATGTGATCAAATACAATCAAGCCTTTAACTACGGGATTCTTTCAAACCGCAATATCGACGATTTGCTTCATACCTCCCGTGAGTTGGAGGGTCAAGGAGAGAAGCGCAGCCCGGTGGATTTCGCCTTGTGGAAAAAAGCGCAGCCCGAACACATCATGCGATGGCCGTCGCCCTGGAGTGACGGTTTTCCCGGCTGGCATTGCGAATGTACGGCGATGGGTAAAAAATATTTGGGCGAACATTTTGATATACACGGGGGAGGGATGGACTTGATCTTTCCCCACCATGAATGTGAGATCGCACAGGCTGTGGCTTCGCAAGGCAGTGAGATGGTTCGTTATTGGATGCATAATAACATGATCACGGTCAACGGACAGAAAATGGGTAAGTCGTTGGGTAATTTCATTACGCTCGAACAATTTTTGACCGGAAATCATCCCATGCTGACGCAGGCATTTTCGCCGATGGCGATCCGTTTTTTTATCCTGCAGGCACACTACCGGAGTACATTGGATTTCAGCGATGAAGCGTTGTGCGCCTCCGGAAAGGGATTGGAGCGGTTATGGGAATCGCATGAACGATTGCTGAAAATCAATGCTTCGGAACATTCGTCCATCGATGTGAAAGGATTACTCAACCGGTGCGACGAAGCCCTGTGCGACGATTTGAACACCCCGATGGTCATTGCCGTTTTATTTGAAGCAAGTAAAGCCATCAATATGGTAACGGACGGAAACGCTACCCTGTCAGCCGGCGATATCGGGGGGTTGAAAAATATGTTTCAATTATTTATGGTAGATATTCTGGGTTTGCAGGATAAAGCGGCTGCCGGAGGCAATGCGGAGGCTTACAAAAAAGCGGTCGACCTATTGTTGACCATTCGGTTGGAAGCTAAAAATAATAAAGACTGGGCTACGTCCGACAGGATACGCAAAGAATTGACCGGATATGGATTCACCGTAAAAGACACCAAAGAGGGTTTTGAATGGAATCTGTGATTTTTGAAGTACAATTATTCTTCAATGATTCAATTCATCTGCATTGATCATGGTTTTCTTGTAACCTTTTTTAAAGGTGTGCGTCAAAAGAGCAAATGAACTCAATTTATTCACTTTTAAAAAATGTAAGATTATGATGGAATTTATCTTTGTACCGTTGGTTGTGTGGATCTGTGTATCCGGAGTGTACGGGCTTTTTGAATTGTATGCCCGAAGGAAAGAACGTCTGGCCTTGATTGAAAAAATGGGCGAGAAAGTTGATAATTCGCTATTGGGCGGAGGTTTTAATGTGCTCAACTTGTCATTCAAATCTTTCAGTTCGCTGAAAATAGGATGCTTGCTTATGGGGCTTGGGCTGGGTTTATTGGTCGGATTGTTGATTAGTGCGATTCTGTATTCGAATAATTTTTATTCAGGAATGGATAATTGGCGAATCGACCGGTATTCCGAAGTGGCTTATGGCGCCTCAGTTTTACTTTTTGGCGGGGTAGGCTTGCTTATCTCTTTTCTGGTTGAAAACAAACTGAATCGTAAGGAAGGATAATTGTCAGTTGTCCTTAGTTAAGCGGCAAATGATTTGCTTTTGTTAAGCGGCAAATGGTTTGCCGCTTTTCCATTCTTTACTATCGAATTTCAAATTCGCCAGTATTCAT
>JAIRJR010000298.1 GCA_031260575.1 Tannerella sp. | reverse complement strand
AATTATTAACCATCATCAGCAAAACAGCAAAACAACCATTAACCATTAACCATTAATAATTAACCATTAACCATTATGAAGTATTCAGGAGCTATTGATATAGGAGGCACAAAGACGATGCTCGGAATCGTTAGCGCAGATGCTAATATTTTAGTTAAGCGTCATTTTGCCACTCATACGGCTGATTATAATACACATTTCCGGGATTGTTACACCCGGTTCAACGAATGTCTTTCCGAGCTTAGCCTTACCGTCAACGATCTGGAAGGTATTGGCGTAAATATGAACGGCATGGTCGACGCTTCCACGGGCGTTCTATTGCAAGCGCCGTTTTCCGGATGGTACGATATTGATGTGAAAGGCTACTTTGGTCGTATGTTCGGAACGGATAGGATCTTTGTTGAAAACGATGTCAACTCGTGCGCTGTAGGGGAATTAGTTGTTGGCAATGCCTGCGACAATTTTTTGTGGGTGACGGTCAGCACCGGCATCGGAGGCGCTCTTATTATTGATCGGAAAGTGGTGCAAGGTTTCAACTCCTGTGCGGGTGAAATAGGCCATGTGAAAGTAGAATATGAGCATCCCGCTCAATGTTGTTGCGGACAATGGGGATGCGCCGAAGCCCACGGATCGGGAACCGCCATCACACGGATGTTTTCCGAAAAAGTACGGGAAAATCAAGAGCTATCGGAATTACTCGTGTCCAAAAACCTTCCTGTCGATGCCAAGACTTGTTCCATATTGGCCAAAGAGGGCAACGTATTGGCGATTGAAGTATTTCATACGGCAGGGAAATACATTGGCCGCGCCGTATCGTATGCCGCCAATCTGCTTAATCCGCAAAAAATATACATCGGGGGCGGCGTATCGGACTCATTAGAGTTGTTACTGCCATCCTTACGCGAAGAATTTGTCAGGGCAACCATCAAGCAGTGCGCCGATATCGAAATCGTAAAAACCGCTCTGGCTTACGACGCCGCATTGATGGGCGCCGCTGCTTTGGCCTTAACGCAAAAGCAATAACAACCCCTATTTGTATAAACTATGTTTGCTTCCTGAAAAAGGTTGATAAAGATGAAAAATCAGATTTTCCTAATAGGCTTGTTTTGTTGTTTGAATGTAGCACCCAATCATGCTCAACAGGATTCAACCGGCCTGCAATCGGCTATTGACGCCATTGTGTATCAGGATACAATACCTAATCATACCCTCTCGGCAGATTCACCGGTGAATGACAATTCGGAAGCAATCCACTTGATGATCCAGTCAAATATTGCTAATCTGGCGGTTTCTATCCGGGAATCAGTCATTGCAGAATTGCTGCAAAACACTGAAAACACCCATCAACGACTCGAGTTAGAGCGCCAAAGAGGTGAGCTATATAAAGAAGATTCGCTACGCAGGATCAAACAGCAACACCGGATCGATTCACTAAAAAAAACGGCTATCGGAGCGCCCGTTTTATTGAAACAGGATACGCTGTATTACATCTTCGCTAACATTGGCGCTATTTCGGCATCGGAAAGAGCAAAATTACAATCTGAAAAAATACTCCATACAGCGAAAATCTTTTTATTGAAAACGGATTCGCTCCATATTGCAGAAGGAAATGAAACGTCTGATATCGTTTATCAACATACCATATTGGCAAGTGTTACCGAACATGATGCCTTATGGATGAACACGACGCGCAATGCGCTTGCAATCAAGCATATCAATAGTATCGTCAATGCCATTGCAGTTTATAAGAAACAAACCGGACTATGGAACACGATACGGATAATCGGCCTTTGTTTGCTTTTGGTTGGCGGCCAACTCGCTCTGTTTATGGGGATTCGTTTTTTGTTTAAGCATGTGATACGCAGAGCTATCATTAAACGAAAGAAAAAACTGTTCAAAGGAATCATTTTCCGCAACGATGAAATTTTGAATCCTAAACGACAAATGAGGCTGTGCCTCGGTTTGGTAAGGGCTGTTAAGTATTTCATTTACTTCATCTCATTTTATCTTACGATCATCTTGCTTTTCAGCATATTACCGCCAACACAAAAAGTTGCCGACCTGTTATTTGGCTGGATATTGAATCCGATTAAAGCAGCCGGAAACAGTATGATTGATTTCCTTCCTAATTTGTTTCATATTATTATCATACTTATTTCCGTTCGTTATATTCTAAAATTCGCAAAATATATCTCGAACGAAATTGAAGAAAAGAGGCTTGTTATTCCCGGCTTCTATCCCGATTGGTCGAAAGCGACTTTGAATATCTTCCGCTTCATTGTGTATGCGCTCGCTTTTGTTTTGATTTTTCAACTTCTGCCATGGTCTGATTCCGCTGTTTTTCAAGGTGTTTCGGTTTTCATAGGATTATTGATTTCACTTGGATCTACGGGTGTTATCTCGAATCTTATATCAGGATTAGTTATTACTTACATGCGCCCGTTCGTAAAGGGCGATCGGATCCGAATTGGTGAGACTTACGGCGATATCGTTGAAAAAACGCCTTTTGTCATACGGATACTTACGCCCAAGAATGAAGTCGTTACAGTACCCAATGCAACCATCTTATCCTCGAATGTCGTCAATTACAGCGCCAAAACAAAAGATAACAAAGATGCCGGCGTAGTAGTCAATACCATTGTCGAAATGGGTTATGAGGTTCCATGGGCGCAAGTCCATCATTTATTGATAGATGCAGCATTGAGAACACCTCACGTGCTTCATCGCCCGTCTCCCTTTGTGTTACAAACGGCTTTGAATGACTTCTCCATATCTTATCAAATTAACGCTTATACGAAAGAGCCTTCGAAAATACCTTTTATCTATTCGGAGCTGTATAAAAATATTCAGGATGTGTTCCGCGACGCAGGAATTGAGTTGATGACGCTACCCTATCAGGCATTTCGAAAAGGAAATCAAACAACCATCCCGCCTGTTTTCAATTCTTCGGAGAAGACGATGCAGTGACATTTTGCAGGAGATGGTTTCTGCAAAATGTGCGGAGAGACAGGGATTCGAACCCTGGGTACCCGCGAGGGTACAACGGTTTTCGAGACCGCCCCGATCGACCACTCC
>JAIRJR010000252.1 GCA_031260575.1 Tannerella sp. | reverse complement strand
CCTTCGATTTTGATATACCCAAGTATTGACTGAATGACTTTTCACTCCTTTGCGAAAGTTGTCGAAACATCTTTCCCATGCTTCGCCGGCTTTTCGGGTCAAGGGCTTTTCGGTTGGCTTTTGCAGCAAGTTGACTTTCTCCGGCTCCGTGATCGTTTCTTGAATCCCTTCGGGAACCGGTCTGTCAATCCGTACCGGTATCGGTTCGGATTTTACCGGTTGATACATACGTTCCAAGGCCTGCAGGTTTCTCTCCAAAAGTGTGGATAAATGTCCGTAATTGCGAACTTTATCATCTTTTTTCAAATGATCGATTTCTGCACTTTCCAATTTGGGAATATCCATTTCTCGTTCGAGAATGGTTTCCGCCTCTAATTCAAACTCAAATTGGGTAATTGAGAGTTTGCAGTCTTTTTTTTCCATCCGTTCGATGTCCAAACGGTAACAAGGGCATATAGGATGCTCAAACACAGCGCTTACGGCGCCATAAAACCACCAATCCCCACTGTCATACTTTACTTTATCACCTATTTTAAATTTCATTTTAATGTATGTATTAAGATTTTGCCGTAAAAATAGTCAAAAATTTAATACTAACAAAAAATAATATCTATTATTTATGATTTTATTTATCCATCAAAGAAAAAGATTCGAGCGGGAGGTGAACGATTGCTCAAAAGTGAAGATAAAAGGGCGACCGGAGTCGCCCTATCAAATGAAAAAAATCAAAGTTTGAAATGAGAACTTTGAAGGTGGTCTGCAAAAGTATATATAATTATTTTATCATGCAAATAAATTGAGCAAAAAAAAAATAAAAAAAAATTGCGTCTCACTTTTCTACCTGAATGGTCATCGTCTTTGCTGCTGCATAGAGAAATTTGCAGGCAGTGGTTTTGGGGGTATTTTGTTGTTATCCATAGCGGCTGAGAGGGCTAAACAGGCGATAATGGCGGCATTGTATTGCAGGTCGGTGATGATTAAGCGTTCGTAGGTGTCCATCAGCGTATGGTAGCCGCGGCTGTATTCCAGTTCATCCTGAATAAATTGATAGGCGGGCAAGCCTATCCGGGTAAATGAAAGGTGGTCGGTGCCTCCGGTGGTACGGGGCGATAGAACGCTAAAATCCATATTTTCCAGTGGTTTGATCCATTGGCGAAAGAATGGGAATGCCGTATCATGTTCTTCCAAATAAATACCCCTGAATTTGCCGGAGCCGTTGTCCATGTTGAGATAGAGGGTGAACTGTTCGTAGCCCTTGCGGGGTTTATTGGCTTCCACATCGTAGAGTACATTCTGCATATAACCTCTGGATCCGATCAGTCCTTGTTCTTCGCCTCCCCAAAGGGCGATGCGGATGGTGCGACGCGGTTGGATACCGGTTTCTTTGATGATACGCAATGCTTCCATCATCACGATACAACCCGAAGTATTGTCGGCGGCGCCGGTACTGCCATGCCATGAATCCAGGTGTCCGCCTATCAGCACGATTTCATCTTTCAACTTGGGATCGGTTCCCCGGATTTCGGCGATCACATTGCTGATTATCTGATTATTGTAAAATTCATTCCGGATATCTACTTCCATGGAAACGGGAATGTTGTTCGCTATCAGGCGTACCATGCGTCCATGATCTTCGACCGGAAGCACCAATTCCGCAACCGGTTCGGGGTCGCCGAATTTGCCATACGATACACTTTGCGACCTGGGCACATTAAAAACGCCGTTACCACTGATAAGCACTGCAGGTTTTTCTTCGCTCAATAAGGCTCTGATTTTTTGTTGCAAATCTATTGAAGAAGCGGCTCCTTGTACGCTGGAGCTTCGACGGGCTTGCGGGCGCGGATCAAGGGCTAAGACTTGAAGTTGTTCATCGGTATGACGCGATGCAAAGGGGACGAACCGCATATCGTATTTTTGCGTTTCAGGCATTAATACAATTTTATTGTTGAGTTTACCTCGGAATTTTCCAATATCTTCGACGGTGTTGATGTCTAATAATACGACCTCGCCTTTCACAACTCCGTTCGTACTGCCCGACCAAGCTTTCGGGGTGCCGGTAAAATGACAATAGTAAGGAGCGGTCATTGCTACATAAGTCTTTAGATTATCCCATCCGCCACGGGGGAAGTCGGCTGCTTTTTCGATTCGTGCGTTCGCAAAACCCAATTCAATGAGTTTGTCTTTAGTCAATTGCTCGCCTCGTTCGCAAAGCCGCGAAGCGGCAAGACGGGGGCCTGCCATATCGGTCAGAGAAAAAGCCAGGTTTTCCATCTGCGACCTTTGAAATGCTTCCTGTTTGATCTGATAGATGACTTCTTCAGGCAGCGCTTGCTGGGATACAACAACAAATGTTGAGAGTAAAATGGCGATTACGCCTGCGATCATTTTTTTCATAAAGTGTTTATTTAGTTATGATTAATAGTTCATGTATTTTTCAAATTGTTTTTTTCGATTTTGTTCGAAGTAGCCGTTTGCTTTTGTGAAAGCGATATATTGGTCGATCATTGTCCATATTTCGTGGATGCCTGTACGATTTTTTGCCGAATAGGTCAATACTTCAGGGATCCAGTCAGAATCCAAGGGCGGAAAAAGATGAAGCGCATTCCGGTAATACCCTGCCGCTACATTAGCCCGTTCAATATTGTCGCCGTCGGCTTTGTTGATCACAATCCCGTCAGCCATTTCCATGATACCCCGTTTGATGCCTTGCAGTTCGTCGCCGGCGCCTGCTAATTGGATCAATAAAAAGAAATCGACCATCGAATGTACAGCCGTCTCACTTTGTCCGACTCCGACGGTCTCCACAAATACCCGATCAAACCCTGCCGCTTCACAAAGCACAATGGTCTCGCGGGTTTTGCGGGCGACGCCTCCCAACGAACCGGCGCTCGGCGAAGGACGGATAAAGGCATTTTTTTCGCGTGCGAGCGCTTCCATCCTTGTTTTATCGCCTAAGATACTTCCTTTGGTACGCTCACTACTGGGGTCGATGGCCATTACCGCCAATTTATGTCCTTTATTCACGATATGCAACCCAAAAACATCAATGGAAGTACTTTTTCCGGCTCCGGGCATTCCTGTGATACCGATACGCACCGATTTTCCGGCGTGGGGCAGGCATTTTTCAATGATTTCATGTGCTTGTTGCTGATGATCTTCTTTCGAACTTTCAATCAAGGTGACTGCCTTACTTAAAATCGCAATGTCGCCGCGCAGAATCCCTTCAAGAAATTCAGAAGTGGTGTGGTTTTTCTCCCGCGATAATTTGGATAAATAAGGGCTGACTGATGGCACATCCATCACTCCCTTATTGACTTTCAAACTTTTGTATTTTCCATCATTCTCCGGATGTTCCATTCGGCATTATTTTTCGAAAGCAATTTCTACCTCTTGAACCGGATTTTGTGGATCATTACTGACGACAAATAAATTCGTGTAATAACTGCCCGTCACTTCTGTGGGATTTACATAAACCCGCAATTTCAAGGTTTCTCCCGGTCGAAGCGCTTGTTTTTTGAATCCCGTGATTTGGGTGACTGTTGCATCATCGACAGTAATACTGTGGATATTAAGCGTTGATTTCCCATTGTTGGATATGAGAAGTTCTTTGTTTACACGTTTGTTTTTCAATCGCCCGAAGTGTAAAGAAGCCGTTGAGATTTGCGCAGTAGCGCCATCCGCTTTTTCGGCAGGCGTCATCTTGCTGAAATCATCAATAAAATTGACGGAAACAGGCATTGCCCGGGTGATTGTTTCCCCTGAACCGCTAACTGTCTTCCAACTGAATGTACCTGTTTGCCTTCCTCTTTTGTTTTCATCGGCCTTTGGTACATCAATTTCAACCATCATTTTTTCAGGGAAATTACTGTCCAAGCGCGGAGGAGCCGTGACGGTCAAAAAATCGGGCACATCTTCGATGGTCAAATTCAAAACCTCTTTTCCGAAATTTTGGATCCACATATCGATCACCTGCTTTTCACGCGGGAGCACGGCGCTGAAGAGAAAACGGGTCTGTTCCAATTGAACTGTTCCAATGGTATCGTGAAAAAGAACGTTTAATACTTCAGGTCTGGGGATCACATCTCCTTTGATGGTCAGTACATGCCTCAATGTCCTTTCGTTGGTGAATACGGTGATGTTTTTTGAAAATGGCCCCGGACGGTTTTTCATGTCGTAGGAAACAATCACAAAACCCTCTTTTCCGGGTTCGATCGGCCGGGTCGACCATTCGGGCTGCGCACATCCGCATGTGGTCAGTACGCGTGAAATAACCAAAGGCGCAGTACCACCATTTTTCACAACAAACTCATGAACCGCATAACCCTCTGTTTCGCGGATCTTCCCGAAATCGTGAACCGACTCATCGCAGGTAAAAACAGGTTGTTGCGTTTCCGTACCCGGTTGACTCCATACGAAAGCGGATTGGCCCGCAAATACGAGCCAAAGAAGAAAAAGACCGAACGCCCGCTGTGTCTTCTTCATTATTGAAGTATTTTATGGTTTTACGTCTCCTTTGATGGTTAAGACGTAATTTCCTGTCTTCCCATTGCTGTATACGGAAATCGTTTTGGTAAATGGACCGGGCCGTCCGGTTGGGTCGTAGGTGACTTTTACTTCGCCGGTTTTCCCCGGAGCAATCGGTTCTTTTGTCCATTCGGGCTGGGTACAGCCGCATGATGCGATGACCCGTGTGATTACCAATGGTAATTCACCGTTGTTAAGCAATGAAAAAGTATGCGATGCAGAACCTCCCGATTCCTTGATCCCGCCAAAATCATGAACAGCATCACCGACTACGGTGATCGATGCTTCTCTTTGTTGAGCAGAAACCATTCCTGTCGCAAACAAAACAATCAATAAAAATAAAATACGTTTCATATCTTGATTAATAATTAATTAGTAAATCATGTCGCAAAGATAACGATTTTTTCAATTGGTCATATCAAAACATTACTTTTTTCCATCCAATTTATTAAAACCGTAAATCAGGCGACTCCATGAAGTTAGACTTTCCTTCTACCGGAAAGTTTAATCAAGTCTTTCATTTTTATACGGCTACTTCTCCTTTGATATGCGGATGGGGTGTGTAATTTTCGAGGAGGAAATCATCGTATTGAAACGAAAAAATGTCCTTCACCGACGGATTGATACGCATGGCAGGCAGTGGGCGGGGTTCACGGCTCAACTGTAACATTACCTGCTCAATGTGATTGGTATAGATATGAACATCCCCAAATGTGTGTACAAAATCGCCCGGTTGTAATCCGGTAACCTGCGCTACCATCATCAATAATAACGCATACGAAGCGATATTGAAAGGTACGCCGAGAA
Source organism: Tannerella sp. (assembly GCA_031260575.1). Lineage (GTDB taxonomy): Bacteria > Bacteroidota > Bacteroidia > Bacteroidales > Tannerellaceae > Tannerella. Next base: position 2,274 of record JAIRJR010000252.1, on the reverse strand, counting down.
AAACATCGGCGCTGCGTTGATACAGTTGAAGGCTTAATCGTCCATTCGACACGTAAAACTGAAAAAAAGTGTGGCAAGGCGGAAGATTCATTCTTTGTAAATCGCCAACATTCCAGGCGCTTACAATGATGCGACGGGAATCGGGGTTTTGTTGTATGGTCTGTATCACTTCGGAAATCTGGTCGATCGTCCCGCCATCGTAATCAGGCCAGGAACGCCATTGATAGCCGTATATGTGCCCTAAATCACCGTCCGCATCAGCCCATTCGTTCCAGATACGAACGCCATGTTCTTGTAAATAACGGATATTGGTATCTCCTTTCAGGAACCACAACAATTCGTGGATAATCGATTTGAGATGCAATTTTTTGGTGGTGACCACCGGAAATCCTTCCTTTAAATCGAATCGCATCTGGTAACCGAACACACTGACCGTACCGACCCCCGTCCTGTCGTTTTTACTTTCTCCATGCCGGAGTATATGGTTGAGTAAATCTAAATATTGCTTCATGAGGTAAATTCGAATATTGTTTGGAACATATTGAAGACAAAAGTAATATTATTTTTCAGTTTTCAAAAAAAATGAGTTACTTTTGCGGAAAATATAAAACCAAAAAAAGTATAACACAATGAAGAAAAAATGGATGATGCCTCTGTTAGCAATGGGATTGTTGTTTTCATGTGAGGTTAAAGAAGAAAAATTGGTTTCCGGCCTGGAAAAGGAACAATTTGTTTCGGAAACGGCGGGTCAACCCACTGCTCTGTATGTTCTCAAGAACGACAAGGGGATGGAAGTCTGTATCACAAACTATGGCGGCCGTGTGGTTTCGGTCATGGTTCCTGATAAAAACGGAAAAATGACCGATGTGGTATTGGGGTACGATAACATTGCAGCCTATACATCATCGGGTGGGAACTTCGGCGCACTGATTGGCCGGTACGGAAACCGGATAGCCAACGGGCTTTTTACATTGGACGGAATCGCGTATCAATTACCCCAAAACAATAACGGCAACTGTCTGCATGGCGGACCCGAAGGATACCACACGCGTATATGGAATGCAGTACAGCCCAACACGAAAACGTTGGAACTGACTTATCTTTCGAAAGACGGCGAGGCAGGTTTCCCCGGCAACCTAAACATCAAAGTGACCTATACCCTGACTGACGATAATGCACTTGATATCCGTTATGATGCCACCACGGATAAACCGACGGTGGTCAATCTGACCAACCATAGCTATTTCAACCTGTCGGGTGTCGGCGGTTCACAAATTTTGGATCACTTGATTATGATCAATGCTGATCGCTATACCCCCGTGAATGCATTGTTGATTCCGACATCGGAATTAGCGCCTGTGGAAGGCACGCCTATGGATTTGCGACAACTCACCGGGATTGGATCCAAGATCGACGAACCATTCGAACAATTGGTTTTGGGAAAGGGATTTGATCACAATTGGGTGTTGAATACAGGAGGTGATCTATCCCGATTGGCATGTAAAGTCGTCAGCCGGGCGAGTGGTATTGGATTGGAAGTTTACACCAACGAACCCGGCGTTCAATTCTATGCCGGCAATTTTATGACGTCTGAAAAAGGGAAGTTTGGTATCGTCTATCCCCATCGCGGCGCACTTTGCTTAGAGACGCAACATTATCCGGACAGTCCCAATCAACCCGGTTTCCCAAGTACTGTGCTTCGTCCGGGAGAAAAATACCTGAGCAGATGTATTTATAAATTTACCGTAGAACCATAACGCTATTCCACCATAGGGACAAATCGAACCGGAAGCAGTTCGTTTTCAGTTGTTTTTGTCCCTTTTTTCGTGATCAATTTCAACCATTGCGTTGCCTGGACAGGGCCGACGGGTATGATCATTTTGCCGCCGTCTTTCAATTGCTCAATCAGCGCTTCCGGAATTTGATCGGGGGCGGCAGTCACGATGACCGCATCGAAGGGAGCTTCCTCCGGCCAACCCAAATAACCGTTTCCGCATTTCACTTTTACTTGGTTGATATTCAATTCGGAAAGTGTTTTTGCCGCTCTGTCGGCAAGTTCTTCCAAACGTTCAATGGTATACACATCGCATCCGAGATACGCGAGAATGGCAGCCTGGTAGCCCGATCCCGTTCCTATTTCAAGGATTTTCATGCCCGCAACGGGTTGTAATTGTTCCGTCATAAAGGCAACAATATAAGGTTGCGAAATGGTTTGTTCCCATCCGATGGGTAAAGGACTATCCTGATAAGCAAAATTCTGCATTTCAGGCGGAA
>JAIRJR010000247.1 GCA_031260575.1 Tannerella sp. | reverse complement strand
GACGAAAATAAAATGAATATGAATAAGGAAGTACGTTTAAAGTCGCTCGATGCACTCAGGGGATTTGATATGTTGTTTATCATGGGGTTTGCCGGATGGATTGTAGCATTATGCAATTTGTTGCCATCAGGCTGTGTTACAGAATGGTTGACTGCACAGATGAGCCATGTGAAATGGATCGGTCTGGCGCATCATGACACCATTTTTCCATTGTTCCTTTTTGTAGCAGGCATATCGTTTCCTTTCTCATTGGCAAAACAGAGGGCGAATGGGAAATCCGGGAAAAGTATTACGTTGAAAGTCATCAAAAGAGGACTTGTGCTTGTTCTCTTGGGCTTTATCTACAATGGGATTTTGAGGCTGAATTTTCCTGATGTGAGATTTGCAAGCGTTCTGGCGCGTATCGGTTTGGCATGGATGTTTGCAGCCTTGATTTTCATGCACTTTAAACCAAAAACATGTTGGATTATTTCGGCCATCATCCTGATTGGTTACTGGCTAATAATGTGGCTGATACCGGGTGGTGAAGAACCTTTTTCTTTTGAGAATAACTTAGTGGGAACTATCGACCGTGCGTTACTGCCCGGACGCCTGAATGACAAAACATTCGACCCCGAAGGTATCCTTAGCACCTTACCGTCAATCGTAACGGCATTGCTGGGTATGTTTACAGGCCAACTTGTTCAACTTCCTGACGAACGACTTTCGGGAAACAGGAAAGTACTTTATTTATTACTGGCTGCTGCCGTTTGTATTGCAGCAGGGTTGATTTGGAGTAATTGGTTTCCGATTAACAAGAAACTGTGGACAAGCACATTTGTTCTGGTTGTAGCCGGTTATTCGCTGATTATGTTTGCGTTATTTTACTATATCATTGACGTGAAAGGCTATTATAAATGGTCGTTTTTCTTTCAGGTGATCGGCCTTAATTCCATTACGATTTATCTTGCGCAAAGGATTATCAATTTCCGTCAAATTGCTGATTTCTTCCTTGGCGGAATCGCTACAAAATGCCCCGAAGATATCGGCAAACTCATCGCAGCAACAGGTTACGTAGCCGCCTGCTGGCTATTTTTATATGTGTTGTATAAAAAGAAAATATTTTTAAAAGTTTAAGAAAATACAAATATGAATAATACTGTTTTAATTAAAACTATTATCAGTACAGTTGTTGTTATTATTGTATATCCCGGAATCCGGTTTATTATTTACAAAATTATTGATAAAGTCGCTAAACTCAATTTATACAATAAAAGCCGTTCCAAAACAATTAAAAAAGTCGTTAATTTACTGAGCTTATTTGTTATAGCTACAATTTTAATTAGTATATGGGGAGTTGATACAAAGAATTTATTGGTAGCTTTTTCGTCTATATTTGCCGTTATAGGAGTAGCTCTTTTTGCACAGTGGTCTATCCTTAGCAATGTAACAGCAGGTATGATTATGTTTTTTTCATCGCAGTTTAAAATAGGAGATAAAATAAAAATTTATGACAAAGATTTTCCGATAGAAGCCACTGTAATTGACATGAAAGCATTTTACGTTTATTTGGAAACCGACGACGGAGAAAAAATCACCTATCCCAACAATATGATCTTACAAAAAGGAATTTCTGTTTGTAAATCAATGTAACAAAGGATATTGCACGATATGATACGGTTTTATCTTCCCAGTTCCTCCATCATGGCGCGACGATTGGAATAAATGGTCTTGAAATGCGCCAAAAGCGCGTTGACTATTTCTGTTCCGCCGGGATATTTTTTCATCGTTTTCAAAACGTCAGATACGTATTTGTAATGGTCGCGTCCCATGTTTTTTGCCGCGTAATCAGTGATTTGAGTACGATAAAATGTCAGCATCCGTTCCGGGTATCGCGTTTTCAAATAAGGTTCATATTCTCCCAGTGAGTTGTATTTCCCCAGTTGAATGTTTTTTTCGACATAAACCATCAATCTGTCCCAATATTCTTCTGCAATGTAAATCTTCGCAAATACAGGTCCCAATCCCCAACTTTGCCGTTTCTTTGATTCGCTGAGAAAATCATCAAGATAATTTGCCCATTTTTCGGTTGGAATTACGCTTTTCAAAATATGGTAATACTTCATGCTTTCCCGGCCTGAAACGAATAAATCTTCTGCTAATTCGATTACTTTTACTTTGTTTTCCAACAACTTATATACTGACAATTTTTCATCTTTCCAGTCAGTTACTGTCCCGGGATGACCTTTCTTTTCGGCAAGATTGATGCCTTCTTCAATTAAGGCAAGCGCTTTCTCATATTGCTTTTCGGAAATCAATGCCTTCAGTCTGATTATACGGATTTCAGGAAGATACAAATAAGTTGATATCACTTTTCCCACTTCTTCTTTTTTGCCGGCTTTTTCTAAAAGTGCGATTTTGGACTTCACTAATGAAGGCGTACGGAAAGAGTCCGGTTCGCCTTTTAATGTTTCGTCAATGATACGAATAGCATTGTCAAAGTTTGCTGTTTTTAAACTTACCGAAAAAAGTAAACCATCCAAGTCGGCTAAATCATAATTGTCATAATTGCTGTTTTTAATCAATATTCCGATTTCGTCCGACAATTTTTCCGGTAAGTCATCCGGCAAACCTGTATTAATCATTTCCCCTAACAGTTTCGCAGCTTCTTGGCACACACTGCCTAAGTCGCCATCATAGTCATCATATTCTTCATAGCCATCCCCTGTTCCTCTGATAATATGAAATAAGATAGTCATGGCTTCTTCCTGACAATTGAGTTTTATCAACGACTTGGCTTTTTCGATATATTTATCTAATTTATGCGCAATCGATTGTCCGCCATTTCGATAACCATAGCTGTCGTACGAGTGTTTAAAGCATTTTTGTATTTCTTTTGTGTAATCAGTAAGAGGAGTCGCTTTCTTTTTGGGATGAAAATTAGATATTAATACATGATGAAAGTCTGGATGTTTATCGGCATATTGCGATAAAAAAGATGTTAGCTCCTTATTATTCGTCTGTTTCAGAATTTCAGCCAGTTGCTCTTGCGAAGGAGAAGAAGGCATTTCAATATTTACAGGGTGTTCATCTCTGTTGTCTTTGATATACAGGAGAACAGCGACAACATGTTTGCAAATATCGCCGTAATCATACGGACAGTCGCACTCATATGATGTAATTTCATCTCCGGTTAATTTGATTTCAACGGAATACAGGTCACTCCCTTCAACTTCTGCCGTCCATGTATCGGGAGCATTATGCTCGACATTGGCAACCATATCATTTTCATAATATTCTTCGCCCCTTTCGTAGATTTTACGAGAAATTTGTTTGTGAAAATTTTTTAGATTCATAGTCTCATGATTGTTTATTTTGTTGAATAATTTGGTAATTCGTCAATCCCGGGGCGAATAAATGCTTTTGCTTCGGGAAAACTTTGTTCAATTTTTATATATAACCTTTGCAGACAGATGAGAATATCAAGTATTTCATCTTCGTCTTCCTTGATTTTTTGATATATATAACCCCAAGCGCCCATATTACGTTCCATAGAAACCAACAGCAATTTTGCATTACCAAGTGAATCATAAGGATTTAATTGTTCTTTTTCCTCTTCCTTCTGTGCCATAAGCGCTCGTGTAAATTTCACTTCGAACTGGTATTGATACCATTGAATCACTTCCAAACAATCGGCCAACATTGGATCTTGCAAGCGGATTTCCATACTGATATAGTCTTTTCTTTGCAGCGAATCCAACCAATGCTTTACCTGTTTTCCATATTGTTTGGCAAGGCTTACTCCGGCATCATTACGTACGAGGTTTTTTTCCCTGTCGTACTCACTTTCAATATCGGAATCTCTCAATGATTCAAAATCCAATCCATGCTTTTCGGCCTCCTCTTTAACCATATCCATGGTAGCTTCAAAAGTAATTGAAAGTGATTTGAATAAGTCTTCCGGACTATGAAAAGGCAGATGAGAGGATGCTTCGTAAATCGTACAGCGTCCCGTATGGCTGCACCTCTCACACCACCGGTCACACCAGTTGAATATGCCATGAATCGTCTGCGGATTATTGGCTGCTTCGGTCAGTACGGATTTGAATTGGGACTTGTTCATAATTCATTTATTTTCAACATTATTCTTGCAATTATTTTATTCCTTGTATAAACATCAAATCTCCCCGATTTCTGTATTTGACTCCTCTACAAATCTGCTTACAGGCTATTTGCGAAATAGTCTTTTCAATATCCAAAATCGTTTTTCTAAATTCTGCTAAATTCGCCGGCTTGGCTTTCCCTGAAAACAACGAATATTCAACAAACGTATTTTGAAGTTCTGTTTTTGAAATTGCATTGTTGACGTATAAAAACAAGGCCGCCAGCCAGTCAGGATAAAATATGTGACCAAAGGCTTTCAACCAAAAAACAGACTGTAGACTATCCACGTTTTTGCAAAAAGCGGTCAATGTTTTTTCGGTTATGCCTGATTTTTCGGCGATTGATATCCACTTCTTATACTCACCGTAATTATCTAAAACCTTATCGGATACCTCATCTTTATCATGCAAAAAATCAGTCGGAGAGGATTCTTTATAAGGCATAAGTACATTCATCCAATGACTTAAATGCTCTGCATGTTGCCAGCTATTATCATGTTGCAGCAGTTGACGATTCAGTTGCATCATCGTATAATGATGATATGCCTGAACGATTGCCAACAAGCGAAATACCCTGATTTTTCTCTTTATATTCTTTGTTATCATTTGATTGTCATTATTTTCCATTTACAACTTTGATTGAGATATTTACTCTTGTATTTTTAATTTTCAAATAATCCGTTATTTTTTTTGAAAAAATCATAAAAAACACGCACATTCTCCAATTCGTACCAACTACAAACATTTGAAGGGCAACGGTCTAAATTATAAATCAACGCACTTTTAACAGAAAGCAAAAATGGGGAATGTGTGGCTATAATAAATTGACAATCTAATAAATA
>JAIRJR010000168.1 GCA_031260575.1 Tannerella sp. | reverse complement strand
CGCGTACCTTGAACCCTCCTTGCCCGAGAAGGAAGTTATCGGTAGCGCCTTTCCATGGTACGGCGGCAGAGATAAGACGCGCGAGTTCGGCGCGGTCGTCTTCAGTGTCTAACAAGCGCGAAAAGTAATCGTACATATCGAAAAACAACCGATAACTGTTCCTGTCAAAACGTTGCACACCGACAACCTCCACGGTGCGGGTAAAATCGCAACGGTTGCGGATAAAATCTGCTAACGGTGCGAGGGCATCAACGCTGATGAGTGAATAAGTGGCTGAGCGCTGCCAGTCAGTTGGCTTGTAGGTCTGTAAGCCGTCTAACACCGCCTGCCCGAAAGCCGCCTGCCCGGATGAGGCGGAAAAAGTAGCGGGAGCAGGCAGGAGAAGGTGTTCCAACGATGTTTTGTAAATTTCGGTAAACCCCGGCGATACAATCTCTGCCGACGATGCCAGAATATATTTGCATTTATTGCGCAACTCCCATGCAACTTCGATACCCGCCATGAAGCACATTTCAAAGGTGATGCAATCGAACATGCCATCGGGAATTGCCGAAGCGAAATCCGAAAGTTCCATCTCATCAGCGCCGTCCATGATAATAGAACGGGTACTGATGTTTCCTGCGATTAATGCGTCGTCGCCGGCTTGCACCGGTCTTAAAAACCGCCCTTGGGGCAGCCAGCCGGTGGCATGGGAGAATACCAACAGGTTGTAACTCTTGGCGGGATACAAACTCCGCACGCGGCGCAGCACCCGTCCGAAAACCTCTGCCGATGCAGAGTTTTCTTCCTCGTAACTATCAACCAATTGCAACTTGCCCGAAGCGGTCGTTTCATAAAGAACAGGGGTTGAACCCTTAATGGCGCGGTAAATCGCCACGCGATTGCGATGCTTGCCCGCCGAAGCGGAATAAGCGGAAAAACCCGTTTGGATAGCCGATATTTTGTCATTTACCTCGCCAGAAAGGTTATTGTCGCCGCCGATATATACCAACAGAACGCTGTCGCTCAATGGCTCGTCGTTGTCCGGTCGGCACGAGCAGAGCGACAAAACTGTAATGGCAAACCATATTTTATATATAAATCGCATAACGAACAAAAAAACAAAGGTAAGTTTTATTATTCACAACCTCGTTCCAACGGGGATAACTTAACAATATCTTATAAATACTGTGCAACCGTATGATTGTTGGCAATGTAGTGAACCAGATAGATGTTGTCCCCTGTTTTCTCATCCTCGTAAATCGTAAAAAAGGCGTACCAACATGTATTCCTGTTTTTGCTGAATGATGCGAACTGTAAATATTCTTCATGCGCTCTGTTTTTCAAGTATCTGTAAAAATACGGGGGCGCGGGATTATGCTGTCGAACAGGCAGGTTTTTCTTGATGTTATCTACAAGTTCTCTGAAATATTTTCGTGATTTTTCTTTATTGGGAAAATATCCCAATTCGTAAAGAAATGGGATGAGAAAGTCAATATGGTCAGATACATCTGAAGTAAAAAGCACATTCATTTGTCGGCGAAAAATTTATCCAACGACACATATACTTTTTCTAAAAGTTCTTCGCCTGTAATGGCGTTGCGTAATTCATCATCAGGCTTTAAACGGTTCTTTTTATTTTCGGTTGCCCGCGTAACGATAAACATGATATTGTCTCTTTTGACGTACACCTGTTCGTTCATTGCCATATCAAAATACTTATCGTCATTTTTTACAAACTCCTTACTACTTACTAATGTCATGGTTTTATCCTTTTTAATTATTCCGCAAAGATAACAAAAATTACAATCTACCCCAGCTCATGACGCGGGCTTTACCAAATAAAACAAGAAAAAAGCAAAAAGATTTTTGGGATGGGTTTGTTTTTTCGCTATTCCATACCGATTTGCGTTCCGTCAAACCGTGCGATGAGCGTGAGTGGCGTTTTTTTGTCTTCGTTGAAAGCAAACTGACTTGACAAATCCCATGTAAACGCATACGAAATGGAATGATCATCGGCAAAATTCATCATCAGCGACAACGTCTGACTATTACCGGTAACGCCCAGTAGCCGCACCGTTGCCTTCCACTTGTTATCCTCTGGGGCTTCGGCAAACGTCAACGCCATGATGACCGGGGCGCTATGCGTTCCGTCATCCATATTCAAAGTGCCGGCAACTCCGGATAGCGTTGCGTTAATGCCTGCAAGACGGTATTTTACTTCGTCTGCGATCTCAAGTTCGAACGTCAATTGCCGCACGTGCTGCTGCATGAAGACGGTGAATGAATGTTCCCCGTCTATTTCAATCGTCACCTCCTGTTTTCCGGTAAAAAACCAGCCCAACTCACCGGCTGTATAGTCGGCAGTGGCTAACCTATCCGAAATAGTGATATGATTTGCCGTATTCCACACATTGATGATATACTTTCCGGAAGGGAAAAGGTGATCGATCGAATTGTTCGTTCCTGACAGAATATCTGTGTAATCGCCAATTTTTACCGTATAACTTTCGGGGATGTCAATATCGTTGCCGCGTTCTTTCCAACCGGTGGTTAAAGAGACGATTTTTCCATGGTAATCGAAATCGTAAATGGGATAGTTAATACATCCGAAGAACGACATCATTACCACATTCAGGATGGCGAAAATTTTAAGTTTTCTCATGATTATTGATTATTCATGCAACACATCGTTTTTATCGCCAATTTCTTTGACCACTGATTTTCCACACTAATGATACACCTGCCTGTGTAGGTCCAAACAAATTTTT
>JAIRJR010000146.1 GCA_031260575.1 Tannerella sp. | reverse complement strand
CTGTTGGTTTGTCATTACCGGAGAATAGTCAGCTAAGGGGTCAATGTGATTACTTCACAATGAATTGAAGCCAATCGGTTTGCCCGAAAGGCATTTTTGAATAACCAAGCGATCACTGACTGTGTGTGACAACATAGTCGGGTGTGATTTCGTATTTTAATTGAAAGATCGGCGATCCGGAGGTGATTTTGGCCTTTACAGATACGATTCCTGTATTTAGCAATGGGTTGAAATCAATTACTTGGATATCGTTTTGAAAATCGGCTGCTTTTTGTTCCATCATTTTGAAAACTGTTTCTTTGGCGCTCCAGCAGACTAACAATTGGTTTGTGGAAGGGTTTTCTCCCAACCATTTCAATTCTTCATGATTCAAAAAACGGGATTTGATCCGGTGGATGCGCTCCGAGCAATATTCGATATCTATTCCGGCTGATTTGTCGGGGCTTAATAGAACGGCTGCATATCCTTTGGTATGCGAAATGCTGATCCGGTAAGCAGACCCAGGCAAATAAGGCGCGCCATTATCGCGGTACGAAACAGACCATTCGCTGCCTGTCAATTCTTTCAATAATACCCGGACTGCCAACCACTCGCATTTCCTTGTTTCTGATTGAAAACGGTTCAAATCAGGCAAATATGCTTCAGGCTTGTCCAATCTGTGAAGCAGGTCTTTCCGTTTTTCTTCAATTTTCCATATTCCCCATAAGGGGGAAGGATGTTTTTTCAAGAGGGGCATTGTATGTAGTTGATCGTTTTCAGTTTTCAGACTACCTGTGAAGGTGTTTAGGGGTATGTTTCCAACGAAAGGTATGTATCAATTCCATCACATGCTCGTTTAAGTAACTTGTCACAGGCGCTAACGAATCGACATTGGGTTTGCATTCGTAATATAAAGCCCCCCGGAAAAACCGGGTTGTACTGTCGGTCAGTAGAAACTGAACAGGTGAAGCCGTCTCGCCGTCAATTTTGAATAACATCCCGTACACCTGTAAATCTTGATTTTCAAACGCTTGTTCCGTGATTGCATCTGCATGACGTGCATTGCGTGAAACCAATTCCCTGCATTCTTTTTCCAAAACAGGCAAATCTGCCGGACCCATTTGATGAAAGCTGCAATAAATCTTGGCATTCAATGCCGGATAAGCAAGATTGATCCAATTGCCGGAAGTATCCGATGGCGGCAACTCTACCCTAACCAACCGCGACACATTGAATGAATAGGGCAATTCATCGAGAGAAAAACCCGTATAATGAATTTCCGGTAAATCAATCCGGTAGTACCCCTTAGGTTTGGGCGTCGTACCGGAACCATCGCAGGAAACCATTCCGTACCCAAACCCGCAGACCATCAAAAAGAAACCGACGACGCCACCCCATCCCCCTTTATGCACAAAAAATGAAGACCATTTAATCATAAAAAACAAGTAAAATCACATTTCCTTCTTACAACTGAATTTAACCTTCAACACACGCCGCTCGTCGGCTTCCAGAATCCTGAAACGATATGGTTTGAAATCAATTACCTCCTTTCGGCGTGGCAGTGTGCCTTTGATTTTCAGGAGTAATCCGGCAAGTGTATCCACTTCTTCCGTTAACTTTCCAAATTCATCTTCGTCAATATCTGTTTCACGGAAAAAATCGATTAATTGTATTTTCCCCTTAAAAATATAACTTCCATCTTTCAACAGCAGAAACTGTTTTTCGTCGCTGTCGTATTCGTCCGAAATCTCTCCGACGATTTCTTCGATGATATCTTCGAGTGTGACAAGCCCTGATGTACATCCGAATTCATCGACCACAATCGCCAGGTGTATTTTATTTGTCCTGAACTCTTCCAATAAATCGTCAATTTTCTTGGTTTCAGGCACAAAATAAGCAGGCCGGATCAGTTTTCGCCACTGAATCAACTGCGGATTTTTGATCGAAGGCAACAAATCTTTTACATATAAGATCCCCTTGATGTTATCTTCTGTTTCTTCATAGACCGGAATACGCGAATAGCCTGTTTGGATAAATGCATCTAACACTTCCATCCATTCGTACTTCAAATCAATGGCCGTCATATCCAATCTGGGCACCATAATTTCATCTGCCGTTTTATGGTAAAAGTCCTGAATCTCTTCGATCATCTCTTGCCCGTTGGGGTCTTTAGCAACGGTTGATGTGTTTTGGCCCATTCCGGTCAGATAGCTTCTCACGATATAGGCAGGGAGAAGTACATCAAAGAGATAGAACAGGACAAAGAAACCTGCGGCAACCAGAAAATAGGGAAGAACAGAATCGACCGATCTAAACAGGAGGGAGCGAATGCCGTAGATACCCAAAACAAAGATCGTGATATAAAGTACAATACGGATGATAAAACCTGTATTTCGCGTCTGCTGCGGATTCTTGAGCAACTTCCTGATAAGCCGGCCATGAATACTTCTTTCTTCTTTGGGAGCATTGATCTCATCCGGCTGGATGAGATACAATACCCGCTCACCTGCCGATAAAAATGCGGCAATGACAAACAGAAAAAAAACAGAAACGAACGGTATGCCAACACGTATTGCAGGAGTGTAATAAACAGCCTGCAAAAATAGGTGTGAAAAGCAATTATCTGAATCCAAGGAAAATACAATTATAGACTCCTTTTTTTAGAAGGGCAAATCATCTTTTTGTTCTTCCTGCTCTGCAAACGGCGGCTGTTCGGCGATTTGAGGCGCCGGCTGTTCGGTTTCCTGAGTATCAGGTTCGTCCGGCCGCTTACCTGTTGAATAGAAATCGATTCGATCAGCGTAGATTTCAGTCACATAGCGCTTTGCGCCGGATTGATCATCGTAGTTGCGTGTACGTATCTTTCCTTCGATATAAACCGACGAGCCTTTTTTAATCCATTTCTCTACAAACTGTGCGCGATCGCGGCCGGCTACAATATTGTGCCACTCTGTCCGTTCAGGTACTTCAGTACCGTTCGACAGTTTATAGCCTCTTTCATTGGTCGCCAAAGTGAAATTAGCAATGGCATTGCCGCTGTCAAAATATTTCACCGTAGGGTCTTTACCTACATTTCCGATTAGAATAACTTTGTTTAATGACATAATAGTAAATTTTAATATGAATATGGTACAAATATACGATTTTTTTTATTTTGAATCATTTTTTGAGATTTTTTTTAAATCAATCATTTTTACCCTCTCCCCCAACCGACTCCTTGATAGTTGTCCCAGAACATCTCGGCTTGTTTGACCATCTGAACGCACACGGTATCATTTTGGAACGCAAATTGCATCCTTATCGTGCCCAAGTAATGATCCACCGCTTTGATAGCGCATGTAAATACATTTTCCGATGTCCATGCTCCGGCAACCAAGATGTCATAATATGTATCGTGTATACCCGACACTTTGCCGCTGTATGGTTCGGGGAATGACTGTGGGAGATAATTTCCCAAGCCAATCCTCAGCGAGAAATTACCATTCGCATTCGTGTAATGGAGTGTGGCTTCGCCGGGTGTGAAACTCAACCGGAAACCCGACCATTTCATGGGGTTATTTTCCATTTTGAACACTTTGTCGTTGTACCGGACAGCAGCAGGCGACTGCAATTGGCCATCGGGCAATCTGAACGCTAAAGATTCGATTTTTGAGGATAGTTGCTTTTGTGCAACCCTGTCATCAGCCATCTTGCTACCAACACGCTTCAATAGAACCATGTATGCTCCGAGTATCTCCCCCAATCCCTCGCTGTCGAGTTGGGCATCGCCGGTGGTAACCAAAATGGTGTCGTATTTGGGCATACATAAACAATATTGCCCTCCCATGCCATAACCGGCAAAACCGCCGTCCCGCAGGCACCAGAACTGGTATCCGTAGCCATACTTCATTTCCGCCTCGTTTTTGCCTAATGTGTTGTCTATTTGACGGGATGTGGCAGCTTGCATATACGCTTTACTCACTAACCGGGTACCTTCAAAAGCGCCCATATTCATACATAACAACGCAAAACGCGCTAAATCGCGGGAGGTGCACAATACACCGGAACCACTCCACGAACGTCCGTCTGTATTTTGGATACAATAGGCGTCTTTCGAAAAACCGATCGGGTCTAATATCTTGGAACGCATATATTCAAGAAAAGGGATGCCCTCTTTTTTCTCAATAATGGCGGCCAACGTGTTGGTGCCTTGCGTATCGTAAGCAAAAATCGCTCCGGGCGGGCGCAGTGTCTCACCCGAATTGAGAAACGACCATACGCTTGTACGTCCGGGCTGCATGGGAACGGAACGCGGATTAAAAGTCGACATCATCAGAAGGTCGCGAACGGTGGCTTGAAGAACAAAAGGATGGGGATTTGCAGGAATATCTTCGGGGAATATATCTGCGATTTTATCTTCGAGCTTAAGCTTTCCTTCGGTGATCATCAAGCCTATGGCAACAGAAGTAAAACTCTTGCTGACCGAATACATGCGCTGAAACTTATCTTTATGGAAAGGAGGCCAATAGCCCTCAGCTACCACAGCGCCGTTGCGTAACAGAATGAAACTGTGCAAACAAACACGTTTCGCTTCTAAAGTATCCAGCATATCTAAGATTGCCCCCGTCGGAACACCCCGGGATTCGGGTGTGGCAAAAACCAGACCTTTGGCATCTTCTTGTACAAAAGTATCACTGAAACTACCGGTTTTGGACTCCGGTACGGCACATCCCGTCAAAAATGAAGGAACCGAAATCATCCCTAATGCCCCCAAAGCAGATGATTTAATAAAAGTACGACGATCCGATTTGATATTTTCCATTTGGTTAGATCATTTATTACATGTTGAAATGATACGTCAAAAGTAATACATTTTTTTTGTTTGCCAATCATTCAGACCATAAAAAATATTTGTCTGCATAATAAAAATAAAACAAGCAAAAGCGCCGATAACAGCAACCGGGTTTGTTTCGTTCTGAAATAATAAAGCAACAAACCCAATATGCAATAAGCTGACAGCGATGTTATAAAGTCGAAACGCAGGGAGAGGGTTGCGCCGGGGATCATGCTGAACCGGTAGACAATTTCCATCATGCCCCGACTCAAAACCTCAATTATCCATTGGAGAATTTCTAAACCGGGTATGCCGGACGGCACGATCATCCATACCAAGGTTAAAGGGATTAACAGAGTGGACAGCAATGACAAGAATAAATTCGTAAAAAGAAATACCGTTGAACATTCCCCGAAATATAAACAGGATAGAAATACGATTCCGGTTTGCGCCGCAACCGTAACGGTAAGGACGCCCCAAAGTGATTTGAAAATGGGATTACGCAGTTCAATCAACCGGTAAAGACGGGGTTGCAAGTAAAGGATAAAGAATACAGCGCTGAAACTTAATTGAAAACCGATATCAAACAAGAAAAAAGGTTTATAAACCAACATGCAAAACGCTGTCGCCGCCAACGTATTATAGCGTTCAGGCTGTTGTTTCAGCATTTGCCCGGTCAGATAGATCGTAAACATTAATGCAGCCCTCACAGCCGGATTGGATAAACCCGCAAGAAAAGTGAACGCCCACAATAGGCTGATTGTCAGCAGGAACTTTATCCAATGAAACAGAGATCGTTTGGGAAACACGGCAAACAATAAACCCAGGAATGCACAAACAATGCCCACATGAAAGCCACCGACAGAAAATAGATGAGCGACTCCGGTAGCCGAAAACCGGCTTCGCGTTTCACGGGTCATGGTCTTGGTGTAATTGATCGTGATTGCAGCTAAAACAGCTTTTGTTTCATCCGGCAGGCGTAATTCGTCTAATCTGCCGATCATTTCCGTCTGCGCTTGTTTGGCTTTTTCCTGCAACCAAGAGGAAGAAGGAGGTAATGCCCTGCGTTGTTCTGCCAATTCGGTGGCTTGGATCGCAACAAAAAGGATCAAAAAAGCCATCAATACGCCCCAAACCCAGCGGTATTGATACGATCCATCCGGTTGTCTGTTTGCAAAACATAAGGAAATAAGAACTGTCGCAGCTACTACAATCAACAAAAGCCAGGATAAATGTTGAAGCGGAAAACAAACCTGCAACAAAATACCCATGATTAACCAAAAAAGCGGCCTTGCAAAAGGTCGCTTTTGTATTTCTTCCAACATAAGTAAATGGTTAGTGGTTAATTTGGGATGTGAGGTGATGATTTTATACGGCAAGCGTTCGGGTTACACCGACTTCAAATCTTTGATGGTTTGGATCGGGTCTGTTGCGTTAAACACATAATTGCCGGCAACTAACACATCGGCGCCGGCAGCAAACAAACGCCGTGCCGTGTCCGAATTTATGCCTCCATCCAATTCGATCCATGTTGACAAGCCTTTTTCATTGATCATATTACGTAGCCGTTCCGTTTTTTCAACCGAATGCTCGATAAACTTCTGCGCTCCGTAACCCGGGTTGACCGACATCAACAAGACCATATCCAAATCCCTGATAATGTCTTCAAGCATGGCAATGGGCGTATGCGGATTCAGCGTAACGCCGGCTTTCATCCCTGCATCTTTTATCGCTGCAACCGTCCGGTGCAAATGCTGACAAGCCTCAAAATGCACATTCATCATATATGCGCCGGAGGCGGCGACTTCGCGGATAAACTTCTGAGGTTCGACAATCATCAGGTGCACATCCAACGGTTTGGTTGAAACATCTTTCAGTGCGTCCAAAACAGAAAAACCGAATGAGATATTCGGAACAAACACACCGTCCATGATATCCAAGTGCAACCAGTCGGCTTCACTTCGATTGATCATCTCGACATCGCGTTTCAAATTCATGAAATCGGCTGCCAATAACGATGGGGCAATCATCCGTGTCATGGATCGAAATTAATTGATGATCAAAGAACCGAGCGCCGGTTCCAATTTGGGTTCAAAATGATATACACGTGCGAATTGGCGAATCAAATCCAATGTCTTTTCATTAGGGCCGTACATGATAACTTTCATGCTGTTTGCTACGTTTTTGTGTTCATTAATTGAGTTGCAATGCGTCATATTTCCATTCATAGGCATTTTGTTAAATGTTTCTATAAATAGAACGATTCAAGCGGTCATTTATTGTTCCGGTTTGCGATTTTTTTTTAAAAATCCGAACCCAAAAATCCCCCTTTTCTTACGGGCTTACGGCTTTGTTAAGCGATCGCGAGTTCCATCCGGTTTTCTTCGACCATCCTCCGCATATTCAGGATCGCATAGCGCATCCGTCCCAAAGCAGTATTGATACTTACGCCGGTAACCTCAGCAATCTCCTTGAAACTCATGTCTTTATAATATCGCATTTCGAGTACTTCGCGTTGATTTTCCGGTAGATGCCTGATTAATTTTCTGACATCGGCAAATACCTGGTTTTGTACCATTTGATCTTCTATGGAACAGTCGCACAACCGGACATCGTTGAACAAATCCACTTCCACTTCGTCGTTCGAGATGGTGTTCTCGTTGCGTTCCTGGCGAAAAATGTCAATGATCAGATTATGAGCGATACGCATAATCCATGCTTTAAACTTCCCGTTTTCGGAATAACGCCCTTGCTTAATCGTTACAATCGCTTTGACGAATGTTTCCTGAAAGACATCTTCCGTCAAGTCCCTATCGCGTACAATATAATATATGTACGAATGCACGCTATGCTTATAGCGGTTTAACAACACATCAAATGCAGGATTATTACCTTTTGCATAGAGAGAGACCAACTCTTCATCGGCCATCGTCTTCAAATTTTTCATTACTTCTCAATTTATAAAGTTCAGAGTAATGTATATGCTATAGGCAATCAGGTTTTATGAGTAAATATTTTTTAAAATCAGTGCAAAGAAACGATACATTTTTCTAATAAGCAAATTATTCACTCAAAAAATCCAAAATACATCGAATAATGTACAAAACAGTGAGGTTTATAGGACAAAAATGATTTGGAGGGAATGAATCATATCCAAAAAGCAGATTCAATTCATTCTTTTTTTTGTTAAAAAAAATGGATGAACTTATTTTTTTCAATTTTTTTGCTACTTTTGTATGGAATTTAGTGTAAGATGACCGGCGATCAAGAAAAACTGTTAGCTGTTTTTGAGGTTAGATTGCATGACCTCATCTCCTTATGTGAAGAACATAAGAAGAAAACAGAGGTTCTGATGCAACAAATCAAGACTCTCGAAGAATCCAACCTGCGAGCAGAACAGAAGATTCAGGTTTTAAACACTAAATATACGGACTTGCTGACAGCGCATATTGTTTCTTCAGAGGAAGGAGATACAAAACATGTGCGGATGCGGTTAAACAAGTTAGTGCGAGAAGTGGAAAGGTGCATAGCACTATTAAACGGATAGCTGTGATGAAAGATGAGTTTCAAATAAAATTGGATGTTGCCGGAAGGTTGTACCCTGTAACGATAAAAAGAGGAGATGAACAAGACGAATTTCTGTTTCGCAAGGCGTCAAAGAGAGTTCAACAGTATGTGTTAGAATACAGGCAGTATTTTGCCAAATCGATAGAGGACAGGGATATATTAGCATTAATTGCCATTCAATTAGCAAGAGAGGTGGTTCTTTTGGAGGGGAAAAACAATACAGAGCCTTTCACTCAAAAAATCCGGCAGCTAACCAAACAAATGGAGGATTATTTACAATACAAATAGTATCCATTTATTTCGATGTTAGAAAATTCACGCACTACTTTGTATGGGAATCCGTACAAGGATAGTGCTTTTTATATATAAACTTAACGATATTTGAATTATGGTAGAATTAGTAATTGTAATAGGGACATTTGCAGTAGGCGTATTCTTGGCGGTTTTATTTATGATTTTTTACGGAAAATCTCGCTATAACATACGGTTGAAGGAAGCCGAGGATGAGACTGAAGTAATGAAGAAGAAGACGTTGCTGGAGTTGAAAGAAAAGGATTTGCAACTGAAAGTCGAATGGGGAAAACAAGAAGCAGCACGCAACTCAAAGTATCAATCGATTGAAGCCAAACAGAAACAGCGCGAAATGGGTTTAAACCAACGCCAGGAAGAGTTACAGCGCAAAACGTCGGAGGTTGATTTGGTCAAGGATAATCTGAATAATCAACTTGTATTGATTGAAAAGAAGAAACAGGAGTTAGAAAAATTACATCAACAGGAGGTCGTACATTTAGAAACCATATCCGGCCTTTCAGCTTTAGAAGCCAAAAACCGGTTGATCGAATCTTTAAAAGATGAAGCCCAAACAGAAGCCGCTTCATTTGTCAACGAGATTATTGAAGAAGCGAAAATGACGGCTAACAAGGAAGCGAAGAAGATTGTTGTCAAATCCATTCAACGCATTGCCGCTGAGACAGCGATTGAAAATTCGGTGACTGTATTCCATATTGATTCGGATGAAATTAAAGGCCGTGTCATCGGGCGTGAAGGGCGCAATATCCGCGCTCTGGAAGCTGCTACCGGCATCGAAATTATTGTGGATGATACGCCTGAAGCCATTATTCTTTCCGGCTTTGACCCCGTTCGACGCGAAGTAGCCCGCCTGGCTTTACATCAATTGGTTCAAGACGGACGCATCCATCCGGCACGCATCGAGGAAGTAGTGACTAAAATCAGGAAGCAGGTCGAAGACGAGATTGTTGAAACCGGAAAACGCACCGCCATCGATATGGGCATTCACGGGTTGCATCCTGAATTGATCCGGTTGATCGGAAAGATGAAATACCGTTCGTCGTACGGGCAAAACTTATTACAGCATGCACGTGAAACAGCCAATTTATGTGCAGTGATGGCTTCCGAATTGGGGTTGAATGCGAAAAAAGCCCGCCGGGCGGGATTGCTGCACGACATCGGCAAAGTACCCGATGATGAGCCTGAAATGCCGCATGCGATTTTGGGTATGAAGTTATGTGAGAAATACAAGGAGAAGCCTGACATTTGCAATATGGTTGGTGCACACCACGATGAAATTGAAATGCAGAGTCTGCTTGCGCCGATTGTACAGGTTTGCGATGCGATATCCGGCGCCCGTCCCGGCGCCCGCCGCGAAATCGTGGAATCCTATATCAAACGCCTCAACGACCTGGAACAATTGGCGGCTTCTTATCCGGGCGTAGTGAAAACGTATGCCATACAGGCAGGCCGTGAACTGCGTGTGATCGTAGGCGCCGACAAGATTGATGACAAAGAAACCGAGAACCTGTCGAACGAGATCGCCAAAAAGATTCACGATGAAATGACCTATCCCGGTCAGGTTAAAATCACTGTGATCCGCGAGATGCGGGCGGTCAGTTATGCGAAATAGAACCATCCCGCTAACCTCCCTATGATCTGACCTTGCGGAGCCGCGTCCGGGCGCGGCTCCTACATTACAGGGTCAATATCTTATCTAATCTGCTATTGAGGTCTTTCAGCTCTTCCAACGACCTTGAACTACCCTGTTCGGTGGTCAACCATCCGCCTCCATATTCGTTTCGGATTTGCTGCATCACTTCTTTCCAGCGTACATCGCCATCTGTCAGCGGTACATTAAAACCCGCATAACGTCCCTGTTTGTCTGCAACTTGCCTGCTGTATTCCTTGATATGGATACGCCCTGTCCGGTAGCCCAGAATCTTGATCCATTGTTCAGGCCAACCAAACGCAAGGATGTTACCGCAGTCGAAATAAAAACCTACATAAGGGCTGTTGAACTGGTCGATATATTCGCGGGCTTCCAATGGACTCATCAGGAAATTGTTCCATACATTTTCGATGCAAATCTTCACTTTCAACTCCTGAGCGACAGGGATCAACTGCTTGATACACGCAGTAGACCGGCTCCAACATTCATCATAGGTGACATTTTCGTCCACCCTACCGGGCACCAACAAAACGGCATCGGTTCCATACGCCTTGGCATCTTCCATGGCGACAATCATCGCCTCCATACCTTGTTCCCGTATGCTTCGGTCTGCATGAGAGAGAAGCAGATTCCAATGCTTTGAATTACAGACACTCGACGCTTTTAAGCCTGTCACTTGCATCGCATCGATTACTTCTTTCCGGTTCATGTGGCTATTCGGTTCTATTCCTTCAAATCCGGCTGCTTTGATCGCTTTACAGGTATCAAGAATCGATGCTTCGAGTCTGACAGTACCCCACATAATTGATTTTTTAAGTCCGGATGCGGGCGTCTGGTTAATCTCCATTTTGGAAGCGATCGCAGAGATGTTGTCGAATGAAGCTACCGATAAAGCGCCGGAAGCTAACAATGTGTTTTTTAGAAATTTTCTTCGTTGCATAAAGTTATATTTTTTAAACCTTTGGTGATGTGCCGGCTAACGGTCGTTCTTCTTTCAGACCGGGGATAGGCCCAAATTCATTTTTTGCCAATCTCAGATTTTGGTCTGAGGCCATTATTTGTTCCCATGTTTTAAATTTGCCGGAGTATGCCGCTTCGCGTCCCATGATCGCCATGAGTGTCACTTGTGCAACGATATCCGTCTCATTGAGTGGTTTACCTGTGCGAATGGCATTGACCATGCGGACGTGTTCCTGTCTATACATATCAGGTACAGCCCAAGTTTGATCCGGGTCATCACGGCGCGGACGCGGGTATTCCCAGGCAATTGTACCGTCGTAGTTGTATATTTTACTGTTGCTGACATTAACATAACCTTTTGTGCCATATAGCATTGTAACGGTTTGGTTATCACATCCGTCTATCTGGCGCGAAGTGCAGTGTGCACGTACACCGTTTTCGAACACGTAGGTGATACTGAAATGATCGTACATGTCGCCTGTTACCCGACGTTGCCTGCCGCCATTGGCTTCTGCTGATACCGGGAGTATGTCGCCCATATACCATTTCATCAAGTCCATTTCATGGACAAACTGTTCGACGACGAAATCGCCCGATGTAGCACAAAAACTTGTCCAGTTACGGAGTATATATTCGGTGTCAGACCAACCTTTTTCGCGTTTCCTGAACCACAGCGAACCGCCCATACGCGACACGTGAGCCGATACAATATCGCCAATGGCGCCGCCACCCACTCTCCGCCAGGTTTCGATTTTATCTTTAGCCGAACGGTAACACAATCCATTAACTACCGTCAACCCTTTCTGGGCAAATCTTTTACCTGCGACGATTATTTGCCTTACACCGGTTGGGTCTGTGGCGCACGGTTTTTCGATAAAACAGTGTTTGCCTTTTTCGACTACATAATCAAAATGTTCGGGACGGAACATCGGCGGAGAACAAAGTAATACCACATCAACATCCGAGTCAATTACCTTCTTAAAAGCATCGAATCCGACGAAACATTTATCGTCCGCTATCTCCACTCCTCTCGCTTTCAACGACTGACGACATTCCAATACTTTGTCTTCGAATACATCTCCTATGGCGGTAACCTGCAATCCATTGCCTGCCTGAATGAAATTAACCGCAGCGCCTGTGCCGCGTCCGCCGCAGCCTACCAATCCTGCTTTCAATGGGTTGCCATCCGGAGCTTGATCCATTATCTCCGTGACTGCCACATCTTTCAACTTCTCACCGCCGGCCGGTGATGTACAGCTTGTAATGATTGCAGGTACAGACATTGTACCCAATACACCTAATGCCGATCCTTTCAGGAATCCTCTTCTGTTAACATTTAATAATTCTTTCATGGGCTTTATTGTTAGTTTGAAAATGTGTTCTATCCATTTTGTCCCGCTTCGACTATATATCGTGCCAAAGATACTGTTTTTTTTTAATATTCCTATTCTTATCGTTTCTCATAATCGTCCAAGGCATCTATGATGGTCTGAAGATCATGACGGATTTGTTCCAAGCGATTGTAAATCTCTTCCTGATTGACTGTCTCATCTTTATTATCTTTGAGCCTTAGGTGCGCACCGGCAATGGTCATGCCTCGAATTTTCAACAAATAATGGATTAAACGGATTTGGCTGATATCTTCTCTCGAATAAAAACGTGTGCCTTTATTTTTCAAAGGAGCTATCTGTTCAAATTTGGTTTCCCAAAATCGCAATGCGGACGGATTCAGGTTAAACATTTTCGCGACCTCTTTGATGGAATAGAACTGTTTAGCGCCACCTCCAACTCCCTTCAAAGGAAGAAGTAATTCTCCATTCTCCATTTTCAATTTTCGATTTTCAATTCATCAGTCCATCACCTGCCCTCGGTTTTCAGCAATCTGAATCATTTCAGCGTATTCGTCAGGTGTCAGATCCATATAATAATAATTTACGGGATTGACATGTTTGTCGTTGAATAGTACCTCATAATGCAAATGAGGGCCAACAGATTTTCCGGAATTACCCACAAGTCCGATTATTTCACCGCGCACGACCTTTTGTCTAACCTTTACTAAATTTTTGCTATTATGGGCATACATCGTTTCATAACCAAATCCATGGTCAATTCGAATACAATTTCCATATCCTTGTTGCCATCCTGCGAAAATGACTGTCCCATCGCCGGTCGCATAGATATCTGTTCCAACCGGAGCTACAAAATCCATCCCGTCATGATGACGGAGTGTACGATAAATCGGATCGATCCGCATGCCGTAACCCGATGAAGTTCGTTTTAAATCCTTATTGGCAAGCGGCTGGATAGCCGGAACACAACGGTTTCGCGCTTCCAGATTTTTTCCGATCGAAACCAACTCATCGAACGAATTAGATTGAACATAGAGTTGTCGCTTCATCATATCTATCTTCCGGGTGGTCTCTATGACTAAATCCGTATTCGATAGATTCATCAAATAGTCATACCGGTTGGTACCGCCGATACCCGGCTTTCGAATATATTCGGGAATTTCCTTGGTTTGAAAAATTGCCCGGTATAAATTGTCATCCCGTTCCTGAATATCATCTAAAACCTTAAGTGCATCATTTATCCGCAAAGAAAGCACTTCGTATTGCGTTTTCAACAACATATTTTCCTTGCGTAATAAAGCCTCCATGGGAGAATCAAAAAAATGGATAAAGGCGAATAATACACCCACCCCGATCAGAATACTCAGACTTAAATGCCTTAAAACGACAAAAAAACGTTCCTTGGCAGATGGATAAACCCGTTCGTATGTAAGCAAGTTCGGATTATAAACATAAAAAACTTTTCGTTGGTTAAATAGTCCCATTTCGTATAATCAATCAGCATTTGAATTGCAAATATAATTATTTACTATACTTTTGCAAAAAATTTTACTTTTTTTTGACATAATTAAACTCTATTTCTGAAATGTTAACAGCAAAACAGATTCGCGAATCATTCACAGCCTTTTTTAATTCGAAAGTGCATCAAATTGTTCCGTCCGCACCGATGGTCGTAAAAAACGACCCTACATTGATGTTTACCAATGCCGGGATGAATCAATTCAAAGACGTTATCCTGGGCAATGTCCCGGTCAAATATCCACGTGTGGCAGATTCACAAAAGTGCCTGCGTGTCAGCGGCAAACATAACGACCTCGAAGAAGTAGGGCATGACACTTATCATCATACGATGTTTGAAATGCTCGGTAACTGGTCGTTCGGCGATTATTTTAAGAAAGAAGCCATCGGTTGGGCTTGGGAGTATTTGGTCGACGTCCTGAAACTGAATCCCGGACAACTTTATGCGACTGTCTTTGAGGGAAGTCCTTCAGAAAATTTGGATCGCGATCATGAAGCAGCCGGATATTGGGAACAATTCCTCCCCAAAGACCATATTTTGGATGGCAACAAACATGATAACTTCTGGGAAATGGGCGATACAGGCCCTTGTGGCCCCTGTTCGGAAGTTCATATCGATATCCGACCCGAAGCCGAGCGAGCCGCCGTTCCGGGCGTTACACTTGTCAATGCCGGACATCCGCAGGTAGTCGAAATCTGGAACCTTGTTTTTATGCA
>JAIRJR010000104.1 GCA_031260575.1 Tannerella sp. | reverse complement strand
GTTAATTACTGAATTGTGATGCAAAAATAGTAATATTTTTTTATTATGCTTTTGGCGCTTCTAATCTTTTTATAAAAAAAAGAAAGAGGCTGTCAATACTTTTGATACAGCCTCTTTCTTATAAAAAGCCACACATGCAGATATGAACAAACTCCGTATGACAGGATTTGAGTGCCTTTGCTGACTTTGTAATCCGCTGTTATCTTATTCCCGAAGGATGCGGCCCGCCATTGTCAGTAAGCGCTTGTCTCGGAATTGTATTTTTTTCTGATGAGTTTCCCAATCAAACAAGTGCGGCTTAACTCAATCTTCATTGCAAAATTAGAGAATAAAAATGAATCACAGATCATTTCCGGCAAAAAAAAAACATGCTTTACAACATGTTTTAAAAAAAAGGTAATTCAACGATTCCTATTTTTGCGATAAAAAAAGAACAAAGCAACCCACAAAATTGATTTTCAACGGATTGCTTCGTTCTTATCCATGTTAGTTCGCTTTATTCACTTTGCCAACCACCGCTTTGAAAGCTTCGGGATGGTTCATGGCTAAATCGGCCAACACTTTGCGATTAATTTCGATACCTGCTTCGCGAAGTCCGCCCATCAGACGTGAGTATGAAAGGCCTTCCATCCGGGCAGCTGCATTGATACGCTGAATCCACAAAGCGCGGAAAGTGCGTTTTTTGTTACGACGGTCGCGAAAAGCGTACGTCAAACCTTTTTCCCATGTGTTTTTTGCTACTGTCCACACGTTCTTACGAGCGCCGTAATAACCCCTCGTAAGTTTCAAAATCCGTTTTCTTTTTGCTCTGGAAGCAACATGATTTACTGATCTTGGCATAATTCTAAAATTTTGAATGTTAGCGCCATCGTTTGGATGATCTTGGGAGCTGAAACATTCGGTTAATAAAAATTGTTAGTTCACTCTTGTTTGTAATGAATCATTTCAGGCAAAGCAAATGCTTTACATTATTTTCATCTACACGTGCAACCAATCCGGTATGGGTCAGGTTGCGTTTTTGCTTTTTCGTCATTTTAGTTAGAATATGACTTTTGTAAGCATGTTTTCTTTTGATTTTCCCTGTTCCGGTAAGGGCAAACCTCTTTTTGGCACCGGAATTAGTCTTCATCTTTGGCATGTTCTCTGATTTTTTTAAAATATAATATATAAATGTAACTTTGAATGAATTAAGTTTGTAATTCAGTAGTTTTGGGCACCGGAATCGGTTTGGGGATAGCGGGTTTGTTTGATCCTCCCGCTTTCTTGGGAGTCAACATGATAATCATTCGTTTTCCCTCTAACAGAGGCATTTGTTCTACCCTGCCGAAATCTTCCAGGTCGTTTGCAAATCGAAGCAACAAAACCTCTCCCTGTTCTTTGAAAAGAATGGAACGGCCTTTAAAAAACACGTAAGCTTTTACCTTGGCGCCCTCTTCAAGAAAATCTTTTGCATGTCTTAACTTAAAAGCGTAGTCGTGATCGTCTGTCTGTGGGCCAAAACGTATCTCTTTTACAACAACCTTCACCGATTTAGCTTTTTGCTCTTTCTGGCGTTTCTTTTGTTGATATAGAAATTTCTGGTAATCGGTGATCCGGCAGACCGGCGGATTAGCACTCGGAGAAATCTCAACGAGGTCTAATCCCATATCTTCAGCCATTTGTAATGCTTTTGCAATTGGATATACCCCGTTGGTAATGTTTTCACCTACGATACGTACTTCGGGAATCCGAATCCGCTCATTGATCCTGTACAATTCTTTAACCTGTTCGTTTCTCATTCAAAAAAAAAATTTCTTTCCTCCCTTCTTATTTCATTGTCAGTTTTCAGTTGTCTGATAATTTGTATTGATCACGATCTACTGAAAACTGTCCCTTTTTAGTTGCTTTTTTTCCATCGATTCATCATTTCTTCAACTTCTGATGTCAATTGCGCTGCAAAGGTAGTAATTTTCATTGAACCTTTATCACCTTCGCCGTGTTTTCTTACAGAAACTTCATTTTTTTCTGCTTCTTTTTCTCCAACAACCAATAAATAAGGGATTTTTTTCAATTCGTTGTCGCGAATTTTACGTCCGATTTTTTCGTTCCGGTCGTCAATTGTCGTGCGTATCTCATGTTGTTCCAATTGATTGGCAATCTGATACGCATATTCATTGTATTTTTCGCTGATTGGCATCACAACGACCTGATCGGGAGTCAGCCACAATGGGAATTTCCCGCCTGTATGTTCAATCAGCACAGCAACAAAGCGCTCCATCGAACCAAACGGCGCTCGATGAATCATCACAGGGCAATGTTTCCGGTTGTCGTCGCCGGTATATTCGAGTTCGAAACGGTCGGGCAGGTTGTAATCCACCTGTATGGTTCCCAATTGCCAGCGGCGTCCGATTGCATCTTTGACCATAAAATCAAGTTTAGGACCATAGAAGGCTGCTTCGCCCAATACAATTTTGGCTTGAAGCCCTTTTTCACGGCAGGCTTCAATAATAGCTGTTTCAGCTTTATCCCAGTTATCGTCAGTGCCGATATATTTTTCCGTTTGATTGGGGTCGCGCAAAGAAATCTGAGCTTCAAAATTCTCAAAATCAAGCGACTTGAATATGATAAAGACAATATCCATTACCTTCAAAAATTCATCTTTCAGCTGATCCGGGCGGCAAAAGATATGGGCATCGTCTTGCGTAAAACCACGTACACGGGTCAAACCATGCAACTCGCCGCTTTGTTCGTAACGGTACACCGTACCAAACTCGGCAAAGCGGATTGGCAGGTCTTTGTACGACCTGGGGAATGTTTTGTAAATCTCACAATGGTGGGGACAATTCATCGGTTTCAATAGAAATTCTTCACCTTCTTGCGGGGTATGGATCGGCTTAAATGAGTCGTCGCCGTATTTTTCGTAGTGGCCGGAAGTGACATATAAATGTTTGCCTCCGATATGCGGTGTCATCACCTGTTCATATCCGTATTTCTTCTGAATCCGCTTCAGGAAATCTTCCAACTTCAAACGTAATTGCGTACCACGTGGTAGCCATAACGGCAACCCGGCGCCAACCGAATTTGAGAAAGT
The DNA here is from genome assembly GCA_031260575.1 of Tannerella sp. Taxonomy (GTDB): domain Bacteria; phylum Bacteroidota; class Bacteroidia; order Bacteroidales; family Tannerellaceae; genus Tannerella. The sequence continues at coordinate 4,721 of JAIRJR010000104.1, read as the reverse complement.
AAACAATTCCAATTCCTTTCCCACCTTGCGATGGTCGCGTTTTTTGGCTTCTTCAAGAAAAACAAGGTATTCGTCCAACAATTTCTTTTTTGGAAAAGAGATACCATAAATGCGGGTTAGTTGTTTACGCGTTTTATCTCCACGCCAATAGGCGCCGGCTAAACTCGTTATCTTTACGGATTTGACATACGAAGTATCCGGCAAGTGCGGTCCCTTGCATAAGTCGGTAAAATGGCCTTGTGTATAAATAGTGATCGTACCATCCTCCAGTTCGCCGATTAACTCGGTTTTGTAGATTTCACTCCGGCTGCCAAACAGTGTCAACGCATCGGTTTTAGTGATTTCCTGCCTTTTGATTTCTTCTTTTTTTCCGGCCAATTCAATCATTTTAGCTTCAATTGCGCCGAAATCGTTATCTGAAAGCGTTGTATCGCCCAAATCGACATCGTAATAAAAACCATTTTCGATAGCAGGTCCGATGCCGAATTTTATATGGGGATATAGCTCTTGCAACGCTTCTGCCATCAAGTGTGCGCTCGAATGCCAATAAGCATGTTTGGAATCATCGTCGTCCCATTTCAATAGTTCGATCGTTGCATCTTGCTTAATCTGACGGCATAAATCCCATACTTCACCGTCTACTTTTGCTACTAAAACACTCTCTGCCAAGCGTGGACTGATGCGCTCAGCCACTTCCAAAGGAGTAACCCCTTCCATATATTCTTTAACGGAATTATCCGGAAAAGTAATCTTAATCATTCTCTTATATTTATAAAACCTGAAAAATAAGCCGCAAAGGTACGAAATCAATTACGAATAATTGAAGAATTGAGTGATGAATCTCACATTGACGAAGCAACTTTTCAGGGAAAAAATACAATTTTTATGGAATTTTTGGCGCAATTCGCCAAAAACCACTAATTTTACGGGAAATTTCTAACAGATGAAGACGACAGGATATCAAACGAAACAGTATGCAATACCCACCAAGCGTTATTGTCAAACGCTTGATTTAATAGATGATCCGAAGTTGATCGAAGCGTATGTAGAACGTCATGGCGAAAGCCGGGCGTGGCCTGAGATTCGTGAAGGCATACGCAGTGTGGGTATATTGGAAATGGAGCTGTATATATTAGGCAATCGCCTGTTTATGATTGTGGAAACGCCTCTTGACTTCGATTGGGATGAAGCTTTTACCCGATTGGCAACGTTACCCCGCCAACAGGAATGGGAGGATTATATGTCAGTCTTCCAAAATGCGGCTGCCCATGCAACTTCGGCCGAAAAATGGAAACAGATGGAAAGGATTTTCAGGCTTTATGATTGAACAGGTATACATTCTTGAAAATGTTGATTTAGTTGGATTTTACGGAGTCAACAACATTCATATTCAACTGATTAAGATGCTTTTCCCCAAATTGCGTATTGTAGCGAGGGGAAATGTGATGAAAATCATCGGCGATGAAGATGAATTGGCGGATTTTCTGAAAAAAATCAAGGCAATGGAAGCGCATTGCGAAGAATATAATTCACTGACAGAGGATGTTATTCTAAGTATTGTCAAAGGGAAAGAAATTCCCTTCGCCAAACAGGACAACCTGATTATCCATGGTGTAAACGGACGCGCTATCATTGCCCGCTCTGAAAATCAGCAGTTATTGGTGAAAAGTTTCGATGAAAACGACTTAATATTCACGATCGGTCCGGCAGGAACCGGAAAGACATTCATCGCTATTGCGCTTGCAGTCAAGGCCTTAAAAAACAAACAGGTTAAGAAAATTATTTTAAGCCGTCCCGCAGTAGAAGCCGGCGAGAAACTCGGATTTCTTCCCGGTGAAATGAAAGACAAGTTAGACCCATATCTACAACCGCTTTACGATGCATTGCAAGAGATGATTCCCGCTGTCAAACTGAAAGAGTATATGGAAAATAATGTCATTCAGATTGCTCCTTTAGCCTTTATGAGAGGACGTACACTAAATGATGCCGTGATTATATTGGACGAGGCTCAAAATACGACGTCTCATCAGATAAAAATGTTTCTAACCCGTTTGGGAATCAATGCAAAGATGATCGTTACGGGTGATATTACACAGATCGATTTACCCCCTGTAACCACTTCCGGGCTAATCCAGGCAATGCAGATTCTGAGAAATGTGCCCGGAATAGGAAAAATAGAGTTTACAAAAAAGGATATTGTACGCCACAAACTTGTGCAGCGTATTGTTGAAGCGTATGAATCAAACGAACATAAAAAAATTCATTAACCACGAAAGAACAAAGCAAATAAATGAAAAAATACGGATTAATTGGCTATCCATTGGGACATTCTTTTTCAAAAGATTTTTTTAACCGGAAATTCAAGTCCGAACATATTCAAGCCGAATATGTGAATTTTGAAATTGAGGATGTGAAGGAGTTGAAAAATGTACTGAAAGAAAATCCTTCATTATGTGGTTTGAACGTTACCCTACCCTACAAAACCCAAGTGATGCCCCTACTCGACGAAATTGATACAGACGCCCGCTTAATCGGTGCGGTCAATGTAATCAAGTTTATCAAGGGCGGACGTTTCGGTAAGTTGAAATTAAAGGGATACAATTCGGATATCACCGGTTTTAAAGAATCAATCGAGCCATTATTAAACAAAGATATTCATCAACGTGCATTGATTTTGGGGACAGGTGGCGCATCGAAGGCGGTATATCACGGGCTGAAACAATTGGATATCGACGTTCATTACGTTTCGCGATATCCTGAAAATAATTGTATTTCCTACAATGAACTGACGCCCGATTGGATTGAAGAATATACTGTAATCGTCAATGCCACCCCATTGGGTATGTTTCCTGAAATGGAAAAATGCCCGGACATACCGTATGAATCGCTGACGTCCAAACACTTACTTTACGACCTGCTTTATAATCCCAACGAAACCCTCTTTATGCGTAAGGGTAAAATGAAGGGTGCAACCGTGAAAAACGGATTGGAAATGTTGTTGTTACAGGCATTTGTTTCGTGGGAAATCTGGAATATGTAAATCAATAAGAATCAATATGAAGAAAAATTTCGCCTTAACGCTGTTTTTTGCGTTGTTATCGTACTGTACCGTAGAGTTGTCAGCGCAATCGTTCGATCCGGTAGCGTATGTAAATCCGTTGATGGGCACATACAACACCTTCGAGATGTCGGCAGGGAATCAATACCCGGCCATCGCCCTTCCATGGGGGATGAATTTCTGGACTCCCCAGACCGGCCCCATGGGGAATGGCTGGATGTACACTTACCAAGCCACCAAGATCAATGGCTTTAAACAAACCCACCAACCAAGTCCGTGGATCGGCGATTACGGCCAATTTGCCATCATGCCTGTCACAGGATCGCCTGAATTTATCGAAAGTAAACGCGCCAGCTGGTTTTCGCATAAAGCCGAAGTAGCCAAACCCTATTATTATAAGGTATACCTTGCAGAGCACGATGTTGTAACCGAAATCACACCAACCGAACGCGCAGCCATGTTTCGTTTCACGTTTCCGGAGAACGACAGTTCATTTGTGGTGATCGACGCTTTGAACAGAGGCTCATTCATCAGCGTGATACCCGGAGAAAACAAAATCATTGGATATACGACACGCAATAGCGGAGGCGTACCCGAAAATTTCAAAAATTATTTCGTGGTAAAGTTCGACAAACCCTTTACATACAGGGCGACATTCGCTGATAGCATTTTGACCCGGAACAACCTGACACAAACAGCCCATCATGCGGGCGCTGTCATCGGATTCAAAACACACAAAGGTGAAACCGTACATGCCCGTGTTGCTTCATCGTTCATCAGCCACGAACAAGCGGAACTGAACCTGAAAGAATTAGGCGCCGACAATTTCGACCGGATTGCCGCCAAAGGCAAAGAAGAATGGAACAAAGTATTGGGACGGATCAAAGTGGAAGGAGGCAGTTTAGACCAACTGCGGACATTCTATTCATGCCTTTACCGCTCCGTGCTCTTTCCCCGTAAACTCTATGAGATAGATGCTTCGGGAAAAATTGTCCACTATAGTCCTTATAATGGGGAAGTTTTGCCCGGTTATATGTTTACGGATACCGGCTTTTGGGATACGTTTCGCTGTCTGTTTCCCTTCTTGAATCTGATGTATCCATCCATCAACAAAGAGATGCAGGAAGGACTTATCAACACATACAAAGAAAGCGGATTCTTCCCTGAGTGGGCAAGTCCGGGACACCGGGATTGTATGGTTGGCAATAATTCGGCTTCTATTCTGATCGATGCATACTTGAAGGGTGTCAGGGTAGAAGATGTTACAACAATGTATCAAGGGCTTCTTCACGGAACGGAAAATGTACACCCGCGTGTCAGGTCGACCGGCAGGTTAGGTCACGATTACTACAACAAACTCGGTTATATTCCTTACGATGTAAAGATTAACGAAAATGCTGCGCGTACACTCGAATATGCCTACAACGACTGGTGTATTTATCAAATCGCCAAAGAATTGAAACGCCCGCAAGCAGAAATCGATTTATTTGCCAAACGGGCAATGAATTATAAAAATCTGTTCGACAAAGAAACCAACCTGATGCGCGGAAAGAATGAAGACGGCACATTTCAGTCTCCTTTCTCGCCATTGAAATGGGGCGATGCCTTTACCGAAGGCAATAGCTGGCACTATACTTGGTCGGTTTTCCACGACCCCCAAGGA
>JAIRJR010000011.1 GCA_031260575.1 Tannerella sp. | reverse complement strand
ACTGATAACTACGTAAGTCCGAAAGTGGTAAAAATTTACGGCGAAGACCATATTGTGATAGTTACTTCTTCAAAAAATCCTTTTCGAAATCAGAGTGCGGAAACGATCATGGGTAATGTTGCAGGAATGGATCCTCGTACAGGGAAAATCCTGTGGACGTATGCAAACTGGGATTGCCATATTTCGGTGCCATGCGTTGTTGATGCCGGAGATAACAAGCTGCTCATTACCGGAGGGTATGAACGCGGAGCAACGATGGTCAAGGTGAACAAAAAGGCGGACGGCAGTTTTGAAACATCCGAACTCTTCACTACGTTGGATTTTGGCGACCAGACCAAACCACCACTTTTGCTTAACGGCTATTTTTATGCCATGTACCGTACCAATCAAAAAAGTGAGGGTTTGATTTGTATGGATATGAATGGTAAAATCTTATGGAAGACCGGACGAAACCCCAATTTCGACCGTGGCAGCATGATTCTTGCCGACGGTTTGCTTTTGGCTACCGATGGCTTGAGTACGCTCTACCTGATAGAACCCAGTCCGACAGGCTTTAAGCAGATTTCTAAGTCGGCTGTACTCAAGGAAGGAGGAGTTCCAACCGAAGGTATGACAGCATTTGGAGGCCCTACACAGAACTGGGCTCCTTTGGCGTTGGCTGACGGCAAACTGTTGATTCGCGACCAAAGCAAGATGCTTTGCGTAAAAGTGGTACGTTGATATAAAAATAAATAATTGATTAATAAAAAAATGCAAGTATGAAAAGTCGTAAATTTATTGTTTCAGGATTGCTATTGTTGGCAATTGCAGTATTGGGAGGGAGTATTTTATTCATATCTTTATATGGAGAAAAGGAGCCGGAAAAGAAAATGTTGATTGTGTTCTATTCACACACGGGCAACGCAAGGTTTGTAAGCGAACTTATACAAACGCATACAGGCGCCGGTGTTTTTGAGTTGATCCCGGCCGACCCATATCCGGAAGATGTTAACGCTACGATTGAGCGCGTGAGTAAGGAGCGCGAAGATGGCTTTATTCCGCCATTAACAGGTAGCATTGAAAAATTTGCCGACTACGATGTGATTTTTCTGGGTTCGCCGAATTGGTTTGGAAGTTTGTCGTTGCCGGCGCAAAGCTTTCTTCGTTCCTACGACTTGTCAGGTAAAACCATTGTTCCTTTTATTACATTTGGTCGGGGCGGTTTACAAAATACTGTGGATGACATCAAGAAGCTTGCTCCGAACGCAATAGTTCTTCCTGAATTTGGCGTATCCCGCGACGATGTGAAAGAAAGCCGGTCCGACATAATGCAATGGCTTGAGCAAATAGAAATACGCTTATCGGAATAATCCTTGGCAAGATACATTACGTTATAGTATGAAATGTTTTATAAAATAATGATGAATAATGATAAAAATGACAAACATTCGTAAAATTTTTATTGGTTTGATTGCCCTGTCGGCAATTATCAATGTGGAATTAAAAGCACAGGACTGGCCTCAACTTTTTGGTCCTGACAGAAACCACACATCCCCTCAAAAGGGATTATTGCGGAGTTGGCCGGAAAGCGGTCTCGAAACCCTTTGGTCTGTAGAATTAGGAAGAGGATTTGGCGGCCCCGTTGCTAAAAACGGCAAAGTATATCTGTTGGACAGAGACGACAAGGTGGGCGATATGATGAGGTGTTTCAGCCTTCAAACAGGTGAAGAACTCTGGAAATATGGTTACAATTCACCCGGAGAAGTTTCGTATCCGGGTTCACGTAGCGTACCTGCTGTTGATGACCGGCACGTTTACTCCGTTGGTCCCAATGGCGACCTGTACTGTATCGACCTACAAACACATCAGCCGGTTTGGAAAAAAAATATATGGACTGACTTCGGCGGCACAAAACTTCCTATGTGGGGAATATCACAAAGTCCAATGATTTATGGCGATTTGCTTGTTACAGTCTCGCAAGCCCCGCAGGCGGGTGTGGTGGCTTACAATAAAAATACGGGCGATATCATTTGGCAAACCCCAAACCTCGGTAATGAAACCTACGTAAGCCCGAAAGTAATAAAAATACATGGTGAAGACCATATCGTGATGGTTACTTCGTCAACCAATACTTTTATATATCGGGATGTACCGGTTTCCAAAGGGAATGTGACCGGATTGGAACCCCGCACGGGAAAAATCCTGTGGCAGTACACCAACTGGGAATGTGTGATTTCAGTCCCATGTCCGGTCGACGCCGGGGATAACAGATTGCTGATTGTTGGAGGTTATGACCGTGGAGCCACCATGATAAAGGTGAACAAAAAAGCAGACGGTACTTTCGATACATCCGAACTTTTCACCAATTTGGATTTTGGCGACCAGACCAAACCGCCGCTTTTCCATAACGGCTACTTTTACGCCATGTATCGTACCAATCAAAAACGCGAAGGTTTAATGTGTATGAATATGAACGGAGAAATTATGTGGAAGACCGGACGAAACCCTGATTTTGAACGGGGCAGTATGATATTTGCCGATGGTCTGATTTTAGCGTTCAACGGTTTCAATATACTACACCTGATTGAACCCGTCCCAACAGCGTTTAAACCTGTTGCCCAGGCTACCATGCCTTTAGAAGGCAGCCAGAATTGGGGGCCTATGGCGCTGGCTGATGGCAAACTGCTCATGCGTGACCAAAGCAGGATGATTTGTGTGAAAGTTGACCGATAGGAAAAGTATTCTTGATAAATAAATAATATCCTGCTTTTGACAGGAAATAGTATACATTAAAATATATAAACCGGTGAAAATATTTTTACCTTTGCATGCAGAGGCAAAATATTAAATATACAAAAGATTTCGAAAAACAAAACAATATTTATGAAACTGTTTGAAAAATACAGTTCGCTTAAACTGTTCCTGATAAGTGCAATCGGCGCGATTTTTATCATTA